>JAKIYP010000013.1 GCA_022708505.1 Bacteroidota bacterium | reverse complement strand
CCCAATCCAACATTACTTGTACAAGTAAATCATCGGCTGTTCTGTCGGGTTTAACATTATCAGCAAAGAGGTCTAAGTTTTCTTGTTTGTAGTCTTGGGGGCGGTAATAGACATCCTGCATGTTGCTTTCATCTAAGCGGAATACCCGGAAGCCATAATCTTGTTTGTCTTCAAAATTTGCAAACAACCCATCTTTTTCTGCTTTGCTTCGCTTTTCTTCTTTCACTTTGTTCGCTGCACGACGAATACGTTCTTTACCTATTTCGCAGATATTCTTGTAACCGGCTTTGTAGGCTTCGCTTTTCTCGTCAGTTTGCTCTGGAAGCTGCACCATGATGTATTTGCGATTGCCACCATCTTCGGCGTTTAGTTGCATTACTGCATGAGCAGTTGTTGCAGAGCCGGAGAAGAAGTCAAGAATAATTGAATCTTTTTTAGTTGCTAAATTCATGCAAAATATCGATAATTTTATTGGTTTTGGGGTATCAAAAATTAATTCATTAAACAAATCTTTGACTTCTCTTGTAGCCTCTTGATTTGAAGCCAAATTATCCCACCAAGTATTTGCTAAAACACCTAATTCCTGTTTTTCTTTTAAAAATAATTTATATCTCGGTTTACCATCTCCTCCTCTTGGAAAGACTATTTTGTTGTCAGAAAACAAGTTATCATATGTTTCTTTTTTAAATCGCCATTCTTCATGGATTACTAACCCTGTTGGAGTGGTAACTTCATATTTCGCACCTCCTTTATTCGTACATGGCATTGTTACATAAGGACCTCTTGGGTCATTATCTGGGTTTTTGTATGCGGTTAAATCAATATTTGCTGCAACTCTATTTAAAACATCATCACTTACCTTTGCATAAATCACAACGTATTCGTGAATGGGAGAAATATTTTTTGATAGATTTGCTTGACTATCTCTTCTCTTGCGGACAGCATTTGCTACAAAATTACTTTCTCCAAACACCTCATCACAGACTTTCCTCAAATTATTCACTTCATTATCATCTATAGAGATAAAAATCACCCCATCATCTGTTAATAGATTACGTGCCAACTTTAAACGTGGATACATCATCGAAAGCCAATCAGAATGATAACGTCCAGCAGTTTCCGGATTTACTACAAGTCGTTGATTATATTCATCTTTCTGGCCACTTTCAAAAAGTTCTACCTGCGAATCTTTTGCAAAATGATCCCTATACACAAAATCCTTCCCTGTATTATACGGAGGATCAATATAAATCATTTTTATTTTTCCCAAATAGCTTTCCTGTAACAATTTAAGCACTTCCAGGTTATCACCTTCTATGTAAAGATTCTCCGTATTGTCAAAGTCAACAGAATCTTCCCGTACCGGGCGCAGGGTTTTGGTCGTTGGAATGTTGGCAGTAACAATAGCTTCCTTTTTTCCCGGCCATTCGAGGCGGTAGCGTTCTTTGGTACCTTCCACTACGGCATGATTGAGTTCCTGTTTCAGCAAGTCGAAATCAATGGCTTTGCCTTCGGCGCTTTCGGTAACGCAGTTGGGGAAAAGTGCGGCAAGCTTTTCGAAGTTGGCATTTACGAGGTCGGGTGATTGGAGGTCTAATTTATCTATGGTCATGTTTGGTGATTGTCAGTTATTATATTGTCAGTTTTCAATGGTTAATTGTTAATGAATCGGGTTGAAATCATGTTTTGTTTTATACTTTGTGCGTGTGAGCAAAGAGTTTGAGTGCAAAAATAGGGTTTAATTTTTTATTTAAAACTTTTTTAATTACATAGTTTTAAAAGTTCATCAATCTTTTTCTGTAATTTAATTGATTCATTGATTCTAAATTCAATTAGTTTAATTGCATTTTGCTTAAGGTCAATACAATAATTACACGTCTCTAAATGAGAAATATTGTTTTTTGATTCCTTCAAGTGAAGAGAAACTGAATTTATATAATTGTCATGAATATCACTCGGCATATTGGATGAAATATATTTTATCATAGTGTAGATATTATTAAACAGTATGTACTCTTTTTTGAAAATATCATAGTATTTATTGCTTTTATGTAGTTATTTTACTGTATAATATGCAATTAAAAAGTTAACCCATCGTACTCATTAATAGCTGGTAAAAGTTTTGGATATTTTGTCCTGAAATATTTATCTAAGAATAATCCAACGGTAGCAACAGAATTAATTATGCGAATAAGGAGTTGAAAATTAGATCCTTCGTTGTGTTCCCTTTGATCCCTCACTTCCGTTCGGGATGACAACAATTCATTAAGATCAAATACCGTCGCACTATCTTTCCATTTATAATTAGATTCTTTACGGCGACGGTTCGGGAACCATAGCACCCGTCGCTGCAAGAATAGAATAGTTTTTGCAGACTTCTGCCGACGGACAATATTAACAAAGTGAAAATTGTCATCCCGAACGGAAGTGAGGGATCTAATTTTCTACTACTGATTCGCATTAATTATTATTAAGTGCATAAAAACAAGCCAAATTTAGGGAATAATTTCATAACAGTATGAAATACAGTTAAAAAGTTTTCAACATTGTAGATAACTAAACTTAATACAGTTATAATTACCAACTAAATTGAAACAAATACTCTTTTTTAAAATAATTTAAATTTCTACAAAATTCCCTACACCACATATATTTTTAACCACCAACCTTTAAATATACACCCCATTAACCCAAGGGGTTAAATCCAATTAACCCCATTATTAAACTCTATAATAATGAAAGAAAAAGATTACCCAACGCTTGTCAGACACAAGCATCAGGCAAAACAAGAGAAAGTAATACTTACTTTTCGGCTCAAAATCGGGCAGGTAAACATGCTTAGACGGGAAGGCTTTGCAAAAAGCTTAGAGCTTTTTTTGTTTCGTAGGGAAGAGATAAAGAAAAAGCCCTGAGCTTTTTGTAGAAACCTCAGAGCTTTTTATAGAAACCTCTGGGCTTTTTATGAAAACCTCAGAGCTTTTTACTTAAAACAGGGGAAGACAATGTGATAAGTCAGAGGAGGTGGATACAGCAATGCCGGTAATGTCCTCGTCATTACCGGTCAAAATTGAATTCAGCCCTGGGTTTTCGACAAAACAAGCCTTGCATTGCGACTAAATGCCCCTTGAGTAGTGTCGAAAAGATCCTTGTGTTGTGACTAAATGCCCCCTGAGTTGTGCCGCTACCCAGTGCTTGTTGCGTCATTATCCAGTGGACATTTAGTCACAATGCAAGGCTTGTTTTGCCACCATTCCGCCTTGGTTTTTCGGGTTGAAATAGTGATTGACTGGCATAAAAGCAGAATAAACCCACAAAAAACAGCATAAGCCCGTAAAGCATTAAAGTCTGTCTTATTCACAGACAGATCACCCCTTACATGGTCAGCAATTGTGCCCGGGTGTAAATATGTATACGTTCGCAATTGTGAATAGGTTCGCAATTGTGGATAGGTAGAGACGCAATGAATTGCGTCTCTACTAAAGGCTATTAGGGTGTGTTTTGTTTGGTTGTTGATACAATTACGATATAAACAAATTATTTGCAGAAGTAAAAATAATGTTGCTGTAAACACCAGGTAAATTGCGCTTGTTATTTTCATGTCAATAGTGAATGAGGTAAATAGAAGGTCGCAAATATAAAATGAATATTTTAGAAAAAAGGGACACCATTTGTCCATTTTGGGACATGGTTTGTCCAATTTGGTGATCAAGATGGATTGCGATTGCAATTTTGGATTCAAATAGGTTCGCAATCGCGGTTACGTAGAGACGCAATGCATTGCGTCTCTACCTATCGGGTTCATCGGATTCATCAGATTCATCGGGTTCATCGGGTTCATCGGGTTCATTAGGTTCATCGCATTTATTATGATAGGAATGGAATAAAATAAATTGGTCAATTACACCCCCATCATTTTATCGCCTCATTCCGCTGAAAATCATAAAAAGTTTTACGCATCAGCTCTGCCTGCATCAGCTGATAGTTGATGTAAGCCCTCAGGTGTGAGTTGTAAGCATTGTTCAAGCGGTTACGTTCCAGTGCCAGGGCCTGACTATCGATATCGCCATCGGTAAACCGCTGTAAGGTAATTTCGAAACTCTTTTCTGCGACTTTTACATTCTTCTCCAATAATTGCAGGCGCTTTAAACTGCTGTTCAAATCAGCCACTAAGTTGCGAACTTCCCGCTCGATACTCCGCTGCACCTCTGTTTTTTGAATCTCGTTCTGTTTAATGCGTGATTTGGCTGCATTGACCAACGCTTTGTTTTCGCCCCAATCGAGTAGCGGAATGGTAATCGTAAAACCGACTCCGAAATTCTGTGGCCGGTCTAAAAAATCGTTGTATGATCGTTGCAGCGATTGGGTAAATGAGGTATTGACCGGCTGTCCGCTGACGCCTGTTTTTTCGTAATAAGCTGTCAGATCTGCCTGTATCATACCTTCAGCCTTTTGTCTCCTGAGGTTCAACTTGTTGAGCTCTATCTGAATATCCTGTTCACGGATTTCAAGGCGATTTTCCAGGGCTAGCTGTACTGCTTTTTCTGAGTCGACAATTATCACCTTATATTTTAATTCATTCGTAAGAATAACCTTGTCATTCAACTCAATTCCGATTATTTCCTTGAAATAATTTTCCGCAGCACCCTGATTCACCAATGCCATTTCGTAATTATTCTGAGCTTCTGCCAAATCAACTTCCATCTGCAAGGCATCAACTTCTCTGATTAAACCTGCTTCATATTTATTTTTGGAGATACTGTTGGCTTCCGTTTGTCTCTCAAGGTCAAGGAGCGCAATCTCCGTACTTTTCTGCAATGAAAGCATGTTATAAAAGGCATTGCTTACATTATAGACAAGGTTCAGTTCTTCTCTTTTAAGTTGTTTACTCGAACGTTCATACGCCAGTTCTGCCTGTTTGAATGATGCTTTTATCGAATTATAGCCATAAAATGCATCGAGCGGTTGCACAAAACCAAAACGGGTATTCAGATAAGTGGAACGGTTGTCGGTGAAAAAGTCATCATAATTCGATAAACCGGAACGCATGTAGACATATCCATCAGTAGGAAGTGGTTGGTTTACAGAAATATTTCCTTCGTATTGCATCCGTTTAACCGGATAAAAGGAAATACCGGTACTATCCTCAAACTGACGGATTGTTTCTGTATACTGAGGCAGCACAAAGTTCAGGTCGATGTGTGTTTTAAACTTGCTGGTAGCCGCTTTCAGGTTATACTCAGCAATTCGGAGATCCTGTTCCAACATAAGCATCCTGGAACTTTTGGAACGGGCAATCTCTATGCTTTTATCCAAATCCAGGTGGTAGGTTTCAGCGTTGACCGGATTAGATAGGAGGATAATAATCAGCAGGGGTTGAATCAAATTGAATGTTCGTTTCATGCTATTGTATTTGAAAGTTGAATCATCTGGTGTTTTCTTTGGAATTTGCCCGATCGGTAAAAATCTCACCGTCCCTGATATGAATGGTTCTGTTGGCATGATCGGCTATTTCCTGTTCGTGCGTAATCAGTATAATGGTATTACCTTCAGCATGTAGCTTTCGGAACAGATCCATGATTTCTTCACCGGTTTTCGAATCAAGCGCTCCTGTTGGTTCATCGGCCAGTAGAATACCGGGATTGGTTACCAAAGCTCGGGCAATGGCAACCCGCTGACGCTGACCGCCACTGAGCTCGCTGGGCTTGTGATGGATTCTGTCGGTCAAACCCACTTTTCCCAATGCTTCCAATGCATGCTTTCTGCGTTCATCGGCTTTAATGCCTGCATAAATCAGGGGCATCTCTACATTTTGCAGTGCATTCAGTTTCGGCAATAAATTAAAATTCTGAAAAACAAATCCGATTTCTTTATTGCGCATCGTCGATAATGCGTCGTCATCCAGCATACTCACATCTGTTTTATTAAAAAGATAGTTACCTTCGGTCGGATTATCCAAACAGCCCAGGATATTCATCAGTGTTGATTTTCCTGACCCAGAGGGTCCCATGATGGCCACATATTCGTTTTGCTGAATTTTAAGGTTGATGTTTTTCAGCGCCGGAACCTCCAGCTCACCCATGATATAGTTTTTCGACACATTTTTTATTTCTATCAGCATAACATCATTTTTTTATCGTATATCTTTATTCATATCTGATGGAATCAATTGGTTTAAGGTTGGCGGCATTCTTTGCCGGAAGATAACCAAAACTGATACCTACAATGACTGAGAAACCAAAAGCAATAAATACGGCATAAGGCTTAATAAATGTGTTGATGTCGGTGAATAACGACACAGTCAGCGATAAACTTACCCCGAGTATGATGCCAATTAATCCCCCGGTGATGCTGATGACCACCGCTTCGGTCACAAACTGGCTCATGATGTCGGCTTTCTTAGCTCCTACTGCCCGGCGAATACCAATCTCACGTGTTCTTTCCATCACAGTGGCCAGCATGATGTTCATAATCCCAATCCCTCCTACTAAAAGAGAAATGGCCGCAATCGCACCTAATAAAAAATTGTAAATTTGCCGCTCCTTTTCTTCCTGTCGCAATAACTCGTAGGGTATCACGATATTATAATCCGTATTATTAAAGTGATGACGTTGCAGAATGGCATCGATCAACTTTGAACTCTCCACCAATTTATTGGAACTTTCCATTTGTACGGTGATTTGCTGAATCTCGCTGGTCAATGGGTTTTCGGGACTGAAACGACCGAGGAAAGTTGATAGTGGAACATAGATATCTGTATTCAAATCCCTGGCTGCCAATTCTCCCACCGTTTCGGTAAACAAGGTTTTGGATTGCAGCACGCCTATAACCTCCATCCACTGGTCTTCAATTTTAATCATCTTTCCCAACGGATGTTCATTTCGGAAAAGAGTGGACGCCACTCCTGAACCCAGCACGCAGACTTTCAAGGACTTGTTGTAATGATCGGCATTGATAAAAGTTCCCTTTTCTGTTTTGAAATTAAGCATTTCAATAAAACCCGGAGTAATACCTATGATGGTTGATTTGACCGATTTGTCGGTATATTTCACTTCGGTACTGATTTCAGCCTGAGAAGCCGAATTTGTGACACCCGGTACAATCTCTGCGATTACCGCTGCATCTTCAAGCGTTAATCCGCGTGAAAACTTGGCCCTAACCTCCTCTAATTCCTCATTCGACATTTTCTTCTCCCGGATGATAATATTATTCACCCCCAAATCCTGATATTTGGCAATAGCCTCTCTTTTAGCTCCTTCTCCGATTGAAAGCATCGTGATGACCGATGCCACGCCGAATATTATACCCAACATGGTAAGGAACGATCTGAATTTATGGTCGATTAACCCCCTGAATGATAAACGTACGTTCTCTCCGAATTGCATATTATTGACTTCTGATTATTCTTCTATAAACTCACAACTGACTGTCATACCCGGCTTTAGTCTTTCATCCGACTCAGATATCCTGACCTCAACCTCAAAAACCTTTTGGCGTGAATTGTTATTCTTAGGTTGACATAGTTTACCAAGATAACTTACTTCTCCCTCAAATGTAAGTGCTGGCAAGGCATCTAACCTCACAATTACTTTTTGTCCTGTCTTCAGCTTAAAATAATCCGTTTCATTGACGGCCGTATTTACTTTCATCCAGGTCAAATCCGGGACATTACCTAAGTTATTTCCTACAAATATCTCATCCCCTATTTTTACCATTTCTTTGGTCCGTCTGTTCTCAGCCACCTGAAATATGCCCGAAATCGGGGTACGAATGGTGAGTGCTGGAAGTAAATCGTAGGCATTTTTTATTTCATTTTGAAGTTGTTCCATCCTGATCCGTTCTATCAACAGTGTTTTCTCTTCAATTGTCTTATTGAGTTTAATGAGTTGTTTAACCTTATTCAGACTCAATTTTGCTTGTTCAAACTCCAGTTCTTTTATTTTACGGTTTTTGGGTGTTTCAAATTGAGATGATTCCAACTCCAGTTTTTTTAGGTTGTAAGAAGCTGTTTCATTTTTCAATCGTGAATCCAATTCCTGTATTCTGTTCTGCTGATCAACATGCAGTTTCTCAAGCACAGCCAGCTGTGTTTCAAGCCGGCTTTCTCTTTCTATGATATACTTCTTGATATCGGTTGGATCCAGCTGAATCACTGAATCACCTTTTTTTACTTCCGTGCCGTGTTTCAGGATACCGATAATTTTCATCATGTACCAGTGCCGGCCATAACGTGGCATGACAAACGACCGGGAGTCTATGGCAGCAAGTTCACCTGTTTCAATAATTCTGTTACCGGTAAGGCTATCGTCCGGACCTTGGCTTTTCCCTGTTTTATTACCACAGGCACTGAATAACAGGGCAACACATACAACAACCAGGGAAGCTGATAAATTAAATTTATTCATATCATTCCTTGTTTTCACTGTTATCCTTTTCTTTCTTCTCTGATTCCTTAGTTTCAGCAAAAGGATCAGATAACGCAATGCGATCATTTTCTTCCAATCCTTCTGTAACAACAACATAATTCTTATTGCTTTGAGCCGTAACAATCTCAACTTGCTCATAACCTTTAGCCGTTTTTTTATACACAGAACTAATATTGCCATCGGTTTTCACGGCTTCAATTGGTATATACAACGCATTTTCTATTTTACCGAGGATGATTCTGCAACTTACCGTTAGTCCGGGAAGTAACTTCTCATCTGTACCTTTAATATTCACTTCAACAGGAAAAACTTTTACTTTCGACTTATTGTCCTTATTAATTGCCAGGTTGGCAACCGTAGCTACTTCGCCATGAAAAATACTGTCGGAAAAGGCATCCGGTTTAATCTCAACCTGCAAACCCTTTGTTATTTTGGCAATATCCACTTCATTGATTTTGACATTTGCACGCAATGCCGATAAGTCGGGAAGCTGAATCAAGGGGAAACCTGACCAACACTGATCGCCAACCTGAAATTTATTTCCTGTAGTCCAGTTGCGGTTGATAATGGCTATACCTGAGGAAGGCGAGATAAGAAAAAGTTTTTCCAGTGTTTCATGTGCTTCCTTTAACCGGCTTCTATCCTGATTAATGGATAATTTCTTTTGTTTAATTTCTTCAATTTGAATTTTTAGACGGTTGTCAATTTGTTCCTTGGCTCTTTCCAGTGCTATGCTTGCTTTATCCAGGTTAAGTCTGATTTCTTTTTTCTTGATGTCCGATTCGTATGCAGCTGACTCAAAACGAATTTTGGAGATTTCATGTGACAGGCGGGTGATTTCCAAATCAGCTTTGAGTTCATCAATATCTGACTGATGTTGTGCCTCTAATTTTTGTAATTCGGCCATACTCATTTCTAAACTCGATTCGGCATCAACGATGCCTTTCCTTACTTCAGAAGGGTCGAACACAATCAAGGTATCACCGGCATGCACTTCTGTCCCGTCTTTTACAATTTGCGTTATTTTTAAGTTGCCGTATCGCCAGGAGATATTCGGGGATGTAATGTTGATAGATTTGATGGCTTCCACCTCACCCTCTTCATACATTTCAATATAAAAGGTGCCTTTCGTCACTTTCGTTTCCGGAACCACCTGTTGCTGCTGCTTCCGACATCCGGCATTCAATAACAATAGCATAATGTAGAGAATAGGGATGTATCGTTTAACTTGTATGATCATCTGTTTCATTGTGAGTATTTTACTATTTATGGATACGTTCAGTTGAATTATACAATCGCAAAATTGAATCGGACAAGAGTGTTTTTTCCTTGATGAGGGTGTTATCCGGTGCTAATAATGCTATTTCTTCATTGTAGTTTAGTCCGGCAATCACAACGGTGGATTTCAGCGAAGATATCCCTGTTAATACCTGACGCATTTCATACACATTATGCTGTCTTACATACACAACTTTCATCGAATCCTGATCAAATACAGCAATCAGTGGGATGCTGATTGTATCGTGAACCTGCGTGACTGCAACCTGACAGGAAGTCGACAACCCGGGAGCCAATAACTGCATAGCGCTGTCGACCGATGCTTCTATTTCGAAATACTTTACTTTTGAGTTCTCTTTAATGGGTTTACCAACCGGCGCTTTCTTTAATATCTTTCCCCAAGCCTGATTGTCAGGCATAGCATCAAAGGAGTAAGTAACTGAATTCTGAAGATTGATTCTTTTGTAATCGGCTTCTGAGGCATTCATAATCACTTTCATTTCCTGCATATCCGGTATGACAATAATCGGAAGACCATCCCAGACCGGATCCCCTTCAATAATTTTTTTGCCTGTAATCCAGTGAATGGCACGGGTAGCTATACCACTCCCGCTTGCTTTGATGGTAAGCATGTCCATTCTTTGTTTGAGACTGTTTATTGTATTCGTGTAACGCTGGATGGACATTTCATGTTTTCTGATTTCAGATTGCTGAATCACCTTGAGTGATGCCAACTTTTTCGTTAACTTTTGTTTTTCTAAGGCTGCTTTTTGAAGTTCAAGTTCCCTTATCCTGCGTATGTTTGCTGAAGAATATCTTAATTGCAAAGAGTCCAGATTGGCTATCTCGGTTGTGGCATCATTACTTCTGACCTCAGCCTCAAGCAAATCAAATTTCAATGCAAGCTCTGCCCTGATTTTATTGAGGGTAGCAACAGCATTTTCGTAATTAATCAATGCCGACTCATATTCATTTTCCAGGTTACTATCTTCGATAACACAAACAATATCCCCTTCATGAACGAAGATGCCGTCCTCAATAAGATAAACAACTATCCCCTGTGTATTACGGGGACAAAACAAGTTAGTGGAACGCACCGCCTCAACAGTACCCTCGATAGTCAGTATATCATTGAAATCGGTTTTCTCAACTTTGAAGGTGGGTATTTTATCATGATCCCGTGCAACGCATCCACTCAGAATAAGCAGTAATATACACAATATACCTGGACAGGTTGATTTATTCACGGAATTAAATTTAATTATCAGCGGGTTACAAAAATAACTAATAAATATTGATTATATTTTATTCATTAACGAAATTTAAACAATAAACAACACCTCTTGCTAATAAAGTTTTTCACTCCACTAACTCCCCTGCCCCTTCCCGTATAATCTCAGGTTCCTCTCCCGTGCAATCCACAATCGTTGAAGTAGTCGTGCCGCCATACCCTCCATCAATCACTAATTCAACCTGAGAACCAAAACGTTCTTCAATAAGCTCCGGATCAGCAATGTATTCAAGGGTATCTTCATCGGTAAAAACAGAGCTTACCATGATGGGATTGCCCAGTTCGCGAACGATATCGAGGGCGATGTTGTTGCCCGGCATGCGGATGCCTACGACTTTTTTATTTTTGAATAATTTGGGAAGCCGGTTACTGCCATTCAGCAGAAAAGTAAAAGGTCCGGGCAGGTTCTTTTTCATCAGCTTGAAAGCATAATCATCCATTTTGGCATATTCGCTGATTTGACTCATCTCGTGGCAGACAAAGGATAGATCTGCTTTGCGGATGTCCTTTTCTTTTAAACGCACGATGGCTTCCACCGCACGGGCATTGAAAATATCGCACCCGAAAGCATATACCGTATCGGTTGGAAAGATGATGATTCCTCCGTTACGCAAGACCTCAACGACTTTCTGAATCTGTTGAGGACTGGGATTATCTTCGTATATTCTGATCAGCATATTACAATACTTTCTTTTGCCAGTTTCCTTTTCGTAAATAAAAATAGGCGCCGATGCCTAATACCGACCAATAAACAAACTCCGACATCCAGACGATATAGACTGGCTGTGGGTTCATGATGGCCGTGTAATAAACATACGAAAGATAAAAAAACAAGGTGACAAATTCAATGATGAAAGCCGTCTTGGTATTACCTGTTCCGGAAATGGAATGAAACAAGATACTTCCTACCGCGCAGAAAATCATCGCTATGGAAACCACTTTCATGACGGGAATAGAAGCTGCAACCAATCCGGGATCGTTCGTGTAAATCTGAGCGAACAACTCCGGAAAGAAGAAGGTAAAAACCATCAGCGGAGTAACCAACACAACTACTACACCCAACATTCTATGAATGAAAGGTATCACATCATGTTTTCTATCAGCTCCAATCAGGTTACTCACCATGGTACTCACGGTGGTTGCCAGCGCCGAACCCGGAATCATCAGCAACACATATAAACTTCGGCCTATATTCGTGGCTGCCAGCGGTCGCTCTCCCATCCTTTCGATAAAAATAAAAAACATGAACCAGGTAGAAATGGAGATGAAAAACTGAAACATGATGAAGACCGAAAGCTCCAGTATTTGGCGAATCAGTTTAAAATCAATTTTCTTAATTGAATACAATTGATACTTTTGAAAGTCATGATGCAGAAAGGTGTACACAATCAGAAAGACTGTTGATGCCGCTTCAGCAATCACAGAAGCAAGGGCTGCACCGGCAATGCCCATCTCCGGGAATCCCCAATGACCGAAAATCAGGGCATAGTCGAGCACAACATTGACTGTAGCAGTAATTACAGCCGAACCCGTCAGCACTGACGTATTGGTAACCCCTACAAACATTCCCCTGAACATCACGTTGATAAAGGCAAAAATAAAACTCCACTTCCGCCAGTCGAGATATTCCAGCGAAGCCTGATAAATGTGATCAGAACTCACTAAGTATTTCATGATGTCGGCATTGAACAGCCAGGAGAAAATAAGGAAGAAAGCCGACAGCAGCAGGATGAAGAACATTCCGTTGTTGAAAATCGGACCTACTTCCGCATATTTACCTTCACCATTGCGCCGGCCGATGATGATTTGTGTTCCCTGACTGAAACCAAAACCAATGACAAAAATAGCCAGAAAATACACCCCGCCAATGGCAGAGCCTCCCAACGCAACTTCACTCACACGCCCGAGAAAGGCCGTATCCGTCACGTTGATGATGTTCTGCACCAGCAAAGTCAGAAACACCGGATAAGTTACTTTGAATATATTTTTAGCTGAAAGCATAGTTGCATTTTTTGAATGAAAGTTGCAAAGATATTAATTTTAGCGTTAACTTTGTCACAATGATTTTGAAATACGCATCCAGCAACAAGACAAAATTAACATACAATCAAATGAAAAATTATATTAGCACAGCCATCCTGCTGACTTCCCTTTTGGTAATTTCCATCTTCACCAGCGCCCAAAACAACCAAACAAACACCCAAACTTGGGAAAAAGTTGATCAACTGATAGAAAAAGATTTGCCTGAGTCGGCATTGAAAGCAATAGACTCCATTAGTCAGATAGCCGAAGCAACCAACAACCAACAGGAACAAATCAAGGTCAGATTATACCGTTATCGTATTCAAACAGAGAAAGAACCCGACACTGCACCAGCTGTATTAAAAGACTTTAAGCAGTTCGCCGAAGCTTTTGAACCTTCAGCAATAAAGCAATTGTTGTTTTGCATGGCAGCGGAAATGTATCATAACTACTATCAAAATAAGCGTTTCGAGATTGACCGGAGGACAGATGTGGCCGGCTTGCTACCCCAAAACATAGAAACATGGAGCAAAAATCATTTTCAGCAAAAGGTAAAATCTTTGATTGATGAAGCATGGAAGGAACAACGAATCAGTCAACAAACTGACATAGAAAGCCTGCAAAAACTGTTTGTTTTTCAGTCAGAAAAAAAAGAAGATATAAATACAACACCTACTTTGTTTGATTATATTGCCTATAAAAGAATTGATCTGGCAGAAGCATGGAAAGATGAAAAAACCGTTCAGGAAACATACAAAGAGTTAATCCAATTTCGAAAAAAACAAGGCGATACAAATCTAACCGTTTTAGCTGAAATAAATTATCTTGATTATCTACATGGACAATCCGACTCCCAAACTTTTATTCAAAAAGCAGATAGCCTGGAACAAGTTTACCTGCACGACCCGGCAGTAGTAGAAATCATGGCGCAAAAAGCCAGGCATTATCTGCATAATGCTGAAATTCCCCAACACAAGAAATTAGCGCATGCCATCTGTAAGAAAGGCATTGAGACATTTCCTGATTATCCCCGGATAGGTTTACTACATAACATCCTGGCACAAATCGAACAGCAATCATTGTTTATCGAAAGTGCCGCAGATGCAGCACCTTCAGGTAAATTAAAATTAAACATCCGTTCAACGAATATCCCTGCAATCACACTTGAAATATATCGTTTAAGTACAAGTTCGGAAGATTTTGCAAGGCATGATCTCAACAAAGAAATTGATTCGAGTAAAGATCCATTCGACAAAACTTTGATTGAAACGCTAACTTTTAACCTGCCTTTGAATGCCGATTATGAAGCGGTTGACTCAACTTTCAACTTGCAAACCGGCGAATATGGTATCTACGAATACATCGCTTACCCTACGGGCATGCGGGAAAAAGATAAAATGACCAAATCATATTATACCGTTACTGATTTGACTTTCATAAAGAGAGCCGTTTCAGAAGGAAAAAATGCCTATTATGTATTGAATCGCATCACCGGAAAGCAAGTGAAACAGGTTGAAATAACTTCCTACGAATATAAATGGACAGATAATCAATATGTAATGACGCTGACTGCAACAGGGAAAACAAACTCGAAAGGATATGTGGAATTACCCCGCTTAAAATCCTATGGCAATGAAATCATCGTATTGAAAAAGAAAGATGATCGCTATTTTTCTACTATGAGTCATTCCCCATATTTCAGTAAATTCAAACCAACCGAAACAACTCAACAACGCGTTAACATCTTTACCGACAGGGCTATTTATCGCCCCGGGCAAACAATTTATTTTAAAGCCATTGCCTATGAAATGGACAGCAAGAAACAGGAAGTCACAGCCAACAAAAACATCCGTTTCGAACTGATTGATGTAAATGGGAAAAGCATCAGTCAACTTGAACTAAGTACCAATGAATTCGGTTCGGCATCAGGTAGCTTTGTATTGCCTTCAGGCGGATTAAATGGTAATTTTCAGATTCGGGCGGATAACCGGCATGCTGTCAATTTCTTAGTAGAAGAATACAAGAGACCCACTTTTGAAGTCACGGTAACACAACCTGCAACAGAAATCAATTTTGGAGAAGTCGTGATGCTAAACGGCGAAGTAAAAGCATTCGCGGGCTATTCGCTTCCTGATACCAAGGTAAAATATGTTATCAACCGCTACGTACATCCTTTCTGGCGCTGGTTTCCACCCAACCGTATAGAAGCAATGATTGCTTCCGGTGAAACCACAACCGATGCAAAAGGTAAATTCTCCATTCAGTTTACCCCCGAAATTGATAAAAGTATTCGTGACAACAGGGTTAAACAGGCTTATCGCTACACGATTACCATTGATGCTACAGACTCCAAAGGTGAAAGCCAGCAAACCATTGCCCATTTGTCGGTGAGCGAACAATCTTTATTCATCATGGCTGATGTCCCGGAACTTCTGAATAAACAAGATACTGCCAGATTAAAAGTCAGCACACAAAATATTGCCGGAGAGAAGATACACAAGTCAATTCGCTATCAACTTTTCAGTCTGAAAGAAACAACCGATTACAGAGAAAATCTGAAATCCGACACAGCGTTTACGACCGACAAGCTGATGACTGAAGGTACCTACGATACCCAATCAGCACATTTAACGCTTAATCTGAAAAAATACCCATCCGGCAGGTACAAACTTATCTTTACTACTGATGACAAACACGGTAATCCGGTAGAATCCGAGCATATCTTTATTTTATATGATAAAAAAGACAAACGACCGCCTGTAAAAACTTATGTTTGGTTACCTGAAACACAGTTCGAAAGTCTGCCGGGAGAAAAGATTAATATACACTTCGGTACATCCGTAAAATGCGCACATGTGCTGATGGAGGTTAAGTATGGAAATGAACTGATAAGCTCCAAATGGATCCGGATGAACAACAACATCCGCACTTTCAGTATTCCTTTTGCTGAAAGACACAGATCAGGTATCACAATAAGTTTTACATTTGTCAGAGACGAAAAATTATTTCAGGAAACCGTTTACGTAACCGAAAAAATCATCGAAAAGAAACTAACACCTAAGTTAACTGTTTTCAGAGACAAACTCCTTCCGGGCGAAGCTGCTACCTGGACGGTTAACATCCCCGAAGCAGCAGCAAAAGGTAAAATTGCAGAATTGCTTGCCGGTATGTATGACGCTTCGTTGGATGAACTGAAACCGCATCAATGGCAGTTTAATCCGGTTTACAGGAGAGCATTTCCGGGTAGTTACAGTTGGAATAGTTATCAAAAGCAGACACATACCAAACCAATGTATGTAGCTCAGAAACAGAACAATACTCCTGAGTTTTATATGCCAAGTTTAAACTGGTATGGGTTAAATCTGAATATCGATGAAATTCTTACCTTTTCATCAATGACGGGTACTGGTGTAATTAGAAAAACAGCAATCACTGGTAGTATTACCGCTTTAAGAAACACAGAGGTAGTAATTGCTGAAGATGCAGTAATTACATCAAGTGAAAGTCGCAGTTATGTTTCAGACACACAGACTCAACCACCCCGCATCCGCAGCAACTTCAACGAAACTGTTTTCTTTTACCCGCATCTGCAAGGCGACAAGTCAGGCAATTATCAGTTTAGTTTCACCATGCCGGAGAGTCTGACCCGCTGGAACCTGAAGATGCTGGCACATACGAAAGACCTGTATTTCGGTCAAGAGGAAGCACAGCTTATCACCCAGCAAGACCTGATGGTACAGCTCAACATGCCCCGGTTCGTGCGACAATCGGATAAACTCACCTTGCAGGCAAGTTTGGTAAATCTGTCGGATAAAGCACTAAAAACGAATGTCAAACTGACTTTAATCGACCCGACAACCGATCAAGCTGTACTGCTGAACGATACGAATATGTATGTGGTGGATGTCCCTGCTGATGGAAAACCGCTTACTTTATCCTGGGATGTGAGTGGTTTTGATCAATACGAATGGCTGATTTGCAAGGTAGTGGCTGATGCCGGTAATTTTTCAGATGGCGAACAACGCTATTTGGCGATATTACCCGATAAGGTGCTTGTCACCGAAAGCTACCCGGTTTTCATTGGTAATAAAACCACCAAAGAGTTTAAGTTTGATTCTATACAAGCTATTATTGACAAGGTAGATACCCGTCAGCTCACCTTTGAGTTCAGTGCCAATCCGGTGTGGTATGCCATTCAGGCTTTACCGGCATTAGCAGAACCGAAAAACGAAAACGCGGTAGATTATTTTATCGCCTGGTACGTAAATGCGCTGGCTGGCAATATTTTGCTGGATAATCCACGCATCAAAACAATATTTGAACAAATCAAGCAAACAGAACCCGGCAGTATTCAATCTGCCCTGAATAAAAATCAGGAGTTGAAAAACATCCTGCTCGAGGAAACACCCTGGCTGACAGAAGCAAAAAACGAAACAGAGCAACAACAACGCATCGCCCTGCTTTTCGATTTGAATCAGCAACAGCAACTCAAGACATGCTATCTGGATAAACTTTCAAACCTGCAATTACCCAATGGTGCTTTCTCCTGGTTCGATGGCATGGGTGAAAGTCGCTGGGTGACCCAATTTATTGCCGAAGGGTTGCTGAAGGCACGTGCTATTACTGATTCTGAAACCATCAACAAGATGTTAACTCCTGCGCTGAATTACCTTGAAGGTGAACTTACCAAGGACTACCTGCAACTGAAAAAGCAGGTAAAAGACTATGACAAGAAAATGAACATCAATTCGTTCCAGTTGCATGTACTTGCCATGCGGGCACAAATAAAAACAACAGATTCAGCAACTTCAGTGAATGAAGCTATCACATTTTATCTCGGTCAGACGGAACAATATCACAACAAATTCGGTTTGTACGACAAAGCATTGGCTGCAATGATTCTCCATCACGCCAACAAACCAGTTGCCGTGGATGCAATCATCAAATCACTGAAAGAGAACTCCTTGCGTACAACAGATAAAGGCATATACTGGTCTAAAAACACAGCCGGCTATCGATGGAACGAGCGTCCTATAAGCGTACAGGTAAAGCTGATGGAAGCATTTAACTTAGTCCCGGGTAATGAAACCGAATTGGCGCTGATGAAAACCTGGTTGCTGCGTCAGAAACAAACCCAACAATGGGAATCGCCGGTTGCTTCTGTGAATGCAATTTACGCGCTCACTGGCATCGGCAACAACCTGCTGAATAATAAACAGTCGTTCAGCATAACCGCCGGCAAAAAGACTTTCGACACCAATCAGGGCATTCCCGGAACCGGTTATATTAAACAAACACTCGCTAAAGAGGATATCAAAGAGGGCATCACGATTAACCGGGTTAATCAGCCGGAAACAGCTTCTCCTGCCTGGGGTGCCTTGTACTGGCAATATTATCAGGAGATGGACAAAGTGAGATCGTCGGGTAATGCCTTACAGGTAGAAAAGCAGTTGTTCGTCGAACAAATCGTGGATAACCGCAAGACACTCTTCCCCATCAACGGGCAAAACGTAAATGCAACCCTGCAAAGCATACAAAAGGGAGACAAACTTATCGCGAGAATGGTGGTTACGACCGACCGGGATCTGGAATTCGTAGTCCTGAAAGATAACCGGGCAGCCAACCTCGAACCCGTTAGCCAACTCTCGGGATGCAGTTGGAAAGAAGGAGTTGTTTACTACCGAACTGTAAAGGATGCCTCTACGCAATACTTTTTCAGTCACTTACCCAAAGGCACCTATGTGTTTGAAGATGAATACTTCGTGAATGCCACCGGCAACTTCTCCGGCGGAACGGCATCCATTCAATGTTTGTATGCGCCGGAGTTTATGGGTACCAGTGCAGGAGAACGGGTTGTTGTATCAACCATGTCGCATTAATCACATGGAACGTATTTGTTGTATTAACCATCGTAGAGACGCCCTATTAGGGCGTCTCTACCAACCACCATTGCGGACGTCTCTACCAACCACCATTGCGGGCGTCTCTACCAACCACCATTGCGGGCGTCTCTACCAACCACCATTGCGCGTGTCTCTACATTCCCCGTTGTGCGTTAATCCCCATTCAGCATTGGGCGTATATACCATTCCCGGTTTTCAGTTCAATTTGTAAAAACATGCAGGCTGTTGAAACCTTTTTATCTTTTGCTCATTTTTTAAAAGAAAAAGTTTTTATCTTTGTGAGCCGTTGAATTAAAAATGGAATTAATGGCAAGCTATTTTACTAAAAAACCGTATTACTAAGAAAAATAAGTTTACAAATCAATTAAAAAATTTACATATCATGTCAGATAAAAAAATGGAAGAAGTTAAGAAACCCTCATTGGAGAAACTAAAGGCACTGCAATTGGCCATGGACAAAATAGAAAAAGATCATGGCCGGGGTACTATCATGAAAATGGGCGACAATGTAATTGAAAACATTGCTGTTATCCCGACCGGTTCGCTGGGATTGGATATCGCCTTAGGAGTAGGTGGTTATCCGCGCGGCAGGGTGATTGAAATCTACGGACCAGAATCGTCGGGTAAAACAACTCTCGCCATCCATGCCATTGCCGAAGCGCAAAAAGCAGGTGGTATTGCTGCCATCATCGATGCGGAACATGCGTTCGACCGTTCGTATGCTGATAAACTGGGGGTAAACACAGATGAACTGCTGATTTCACAACCAGATAACGGGGAACAGGCTCTTGAAATTGCTGACCAGTTGATTCGCTCTTCTGCTGTTGATATTGTGGTAATTGACTCTGTTGCAGCCCTGACTCCTAAAGCTGAACTTGAAGGTGACATGGGTGATTCGAAAATGGGTTTACAGGCGCGTCTGATGTCACAGGCACTCCGCAAGCTGACCGCCAACATCAACAAAACAAACACAACCTGTATCTTCATCAACCAGTTACGTGATAAAATCGGCGTGATGTTCGGCAATCCGGAAACAACTACAGGTGGTAACGCGCTGAAATTCTATGCTTCGGTTCGGTTGGACATCCGCAGGGTTTCTCAGTTGAAAGATGGTGACGAGGCCATCGGTAACCAAACCCGCGTGAAAGTGGTGAAGAACAAAGTCGCTCCTCCTTTCCGCAAAGCTGAATTCGACATCATGTTTGGTGAAGGCATCTCCAAAACCGGTGAAATACTTGACCTCGGTGTTGAATATGGCATCATCAAGAAAAGTGGTTCGTGGTTCAGTTATGGTGAAACCAAAATTGCACAGGGTCGCGATGCGTCTAAAAACGTGATTAAAGATAATCCAGAACTGGCTGCTGAATTGGAAGCCAAAATCGTGGAAGCGATAAGAAATAAGTGAAAGCGGAGAACGGAGAACGGAAAGCGAATAGCGAATAACTAATAGTGAATAGTTATTTTTAATTGCGATTAAAAAGCAAGCGTGCGTTTTCACAAAAGCAAGCGTGCGTTTACTAAAAAGCAAGCGTGCGTTTACCAAAAAGCAAGCGTGCGTTTACCAAAAAGCAAGCGTGCGTTTACCAAAAAGCAAGCGTGCGTTTACCAAAAAGCAAGCGTGCGTTTACCAAAAAGCAAGCGTCCTTTTAGTAAAAGGACGCTTGCTTTTGTTTGAACATCAGGGAGCAATTTCCAAATCCTCCTCAATTTTGATATATTCATCTATTATCCTCCTGACTTGCTGAGGAGTTACACGTCCATAAATTTTATCACCTACTGAAACAACAGGTGCTAAACCACAGGCTCCTACGCAACGGATTGAATTCAAACTGAATAATCCATCAGTAGATGTTTCTCCCACTCCGATATTCAACCGGCGTTTGAATTCTTCAACAATTAACTCTCCTCCCCTCACATAACAGGCTGTTCCCAGACAAATTGAAATATTGTATTTCCCTTTGGGAATCATCGTGAAAAAGGAATAAAATGTAACCACTCCATATACTTTCGCCACCGGAATATTCAATTCATCGGCGATGGATTGCTGCACTTCCTCCGGCAAATATCCCAGGTGATGTTGAACTTCATGCAATACATTGATCAGTTCATGTTCATCATGCTTGTATCTCGCGCAAATGCTTTTAATCAGCACTTCAGCAGTTTCCGATAAATGTGTGTTGATGATCATATTATTTGTGTGCCAGATTGTGTTTATTAAAATATTTTGTATGCAACAAGCTATGTGCTTTCGCGCTCATGGGCTCACCCAAAAACTCTGCATACAGCTTTTGAATATAAGGATTCTCATGCGATTTACGGATGGTCTTCAATTCATCTTCGAGGTAAATAGCCTGCTGACGTTTCTTTAAAATTTCTACTTTACCATGGTGATAAGGCTGTCCCCCGCCACCTATGCAACCACCCGGACAAGACATAATCTCTATGGCATGATACTGACTCTTACCTGATTGGATATCTTCGAGCAATTTTCGTGCATTACCAAGTCCGTGTGCAATGCCTATCTTCAGCGGTAACCCGTCAAAATCGATTGTCGCTTCCCGTAATCCCTGCATACCACGCAATTCTTCAAAGTCAAGGCGTGGCAGGTCTTTTCCGGTATGTACCTCGTAAGCGGTGCGCACCGCAGCTTCTATCACTCCACCCGTTGTACCGAAAATGACGGCTGCTCCTGTCGATTCACCCATCGGCTTATCAAATTCTTCTTCAGGAAGGGAATTCAAATCCACATTGAATAGCTTGAGGAAGTAAGCTAATTCGCGTGTCGTTAATACAATATCCACATCGGGATTACCATTTACAGCAAATTCTTCACGACCTCTTTCGTATTTTTTGGCGACACAGGGCATAATCGAGACCACAACCATATCTTTACGGTCAATGCCCAGTTTTTCAGCAAAATAAGTTTTGGCAATAGAACCAAACATCTGCTGGGGCGAACGGGCAGTTGACGGTATATCGAGCATATCAGGGAACTGATGTTCGAAGAAATTAACCCAGGCGGGACAGCAAGAGGTCAGAATGGGCAATTTAACTGATTTGTCTCCTTTCAAATACCCATTCAACCGGCGAAGTAATTCTGTTCCTTCTTCCATAATCGTAAGGTCGGCGGCGAAATCGGTATCGAACACATAATCAAATCCCAGTCGGCGTAAAGCTGCCACCATTTTGCCGGTGACCAAGGTACCGGGTTTATTGCCGAACTCTTCTCCCAGTGCCGCTCTCACGGCAGGAGCAGTCTGCACAACTACCGTTTTCTTCGGATCAGCCAGGGCACGGATTACCGCACCGGTTTCATCTACTTCGGTGAGGGCGCCAGTGGGACAAACAGCCAGACATTGTCCGCAAAACGTACATTCCGAATGCATCAGGTCGTGTTGAAATGCCGGTGTTACCACAGATTTGAATCCACGTTGCACAGCAGTTAACACGCCCACTGTCTGTATCTCATTGCACATCATCTCACATCGGCGACACATGATGCACTTGTTCGGGTCACGGATAATCGCCGGCGAATCATCCATCCGGTAAGTCGACTGTTCCCCGGTATAATGCAATTCCCTGA
Source organism: Bacteroidota bacterium (assembly GCA_022708505.1). Taxonomy (GTDB): domain Bacteria; phylum Bacteroidota; class Bacteroidia; order Bacteroidales; family Paludibacteraceae; genus Paludibacter. The sequence goes on along the minus strand of JAKIYP010000013.1, from coordinate 20,991 downwards.
TGCCCAAGCGATGTGCCATATCCTGCAATTCACACTCTCCGGATTTTGCGCAAGTCAGACATTCGGCCGGGTGATCGGATAATATCAATTCCATCACCGTGCGACGGGCATTGATAACCCGAACTGAATTGGTATTACAAACCATACCTTCGTCAACAGCCGTACAACAAGCCGGAGCAAGATTCTTTCTCCCTGCTACTTCGACCACACAAATACGACATCCACCGGGCTTATTCTCGATGTTCATGTCGTGTAATTTCATGTGACAAAGTGTCGGAATATCAATTCCCACTTTTACTGCCGCATCTAAGATGGTAGTTCCTTTCGGAACGTTTATTTCTTTGTTATCTATCCTTAGTTTTACCATGATTTTTCAATACTGAATAAGTGATTAAACGGTTAAAGGCTATTCTACCAGAATGGCATCAAACTTACATTTGCTGTAACAGATACCACATCGGATGCAAAGATCCTGATGAATTTCATGTACTTTTCCTTTTTCTCCGGTGATCGCTTCAACAGGACAATTACGGAAACAGAGCGTACAACCTGTACAATTTTCTTCCACGATGGTAAAAGTAATCAGATCTTTACACTGTTTAGCGGGACAAGTCTTTTCAAACACATGCGCCTTATATTCATCATAGAAATTTTGCATGGTGGAAAGCACCGGATTCGGCGAACTTTGTCCCAAACCGCACAATGACGTTTCTTTAATGACCGTTCCCAGCGCCCTCAGTTTCTTCAAATCTTCTTTTTCTCCTTCACCTTTGGTAATTTTTTCGAGCAATTCATGCAAACGTTTATTCCCTATGCGGCAGGGAGCACATTTTCCGCAGGATTCATGCAGGGTAAATTCCAAATAGAATTTGGCAATGGACACCATGCAATCATCTTCATCTAATACAATCATACCACCCGAACCCATCATCGAACCGGCTTCTATCAGGTTATCATAATCAATGGGCGTATCAAGAAACTGCTCACCCAAACAACCACCTGACGGTCCACCGGTTTGCACAGCCTTGAATTTCTTTCCATCCTTAATGCCGCCACCGATATCGAAGATGATTTCCCGCAGGGTTGTGCCCATCGGCACCTCAATCAAACCTACATTATTGATTTTTCCAGCCAAAGCAAATACCTTGGTGCCTTTCGATTTCTCCGTACCGATGTTGCTGAACCAGTCAGCTCCCTTATTGATGATAACAGGAATATTAGCGAAAGTCTCCACGTTATTCACATTCGTAGGTTTTCCCAGATAACCTTCTACGGATGGGAAGGGCGGTTTGTAAGTCGGTTCACCGCGACAGCCCTCCATCGAATGAATCAGCGCCGTTTCTTCGCCACAAACGAAAGCGCCGGCACCCAAGCGAATATCAATCGAGAAATTAAATTTCGTTCCGAGAATATCTTTCCCAAGCAAACCGGCATCTTCAGCCTGTTGCAGGGCTTTTTGCAAGCGTTTAATAGCCAGGGGATACTCTGCCCTTATATAAATTAAACCCTTATCTGCCCCGATGCTGTATCCGCAAATCGTCATGGCTTCAATGATGGAATGCGGATCTCCTTCAAGCAGGGAGCGATCCATAAAGGCACCGGGATCACCTTCATCGGCATTACAAACCACGTATTTCTGGTCGCCGGCGGACTTCTTCGTGATTTCCCATTTCAGTCCGGTAGAAAAGCCACCACCTCCCCTGCCCCGCAAGCCTGACTGCTTGACCGTATCAATCACCGATTCTGGTGTCATTTCAGTCAAACATTTTGCCAAAGCGGCATAACCATCCCGGGCAATATACTCTTCAATATTTTCGGGATCGATAAAACCGCAATTTCGCAAGGCAATGCGGAATTGTTTTTTATAGAAGTCCATATCCCTGGCTTCCGTCACCCGCTGTTGTGTTTCCGGATGGATATACAGCAAACGCTCCAGCTTTTGTTTTTGGATAAAATGCTGATAAATCAACTCTCCGGAATCTTCCGGTGCCACCTGTACGTAAAAGGTGTTATCCGGCAATATCTTCACGAGCGGTCCCTTTTCACAAAAGCCAAAGCACCCGGTAGTCACTAACTGAACCTCTTCCGACAAACCCTGTAAGATGATTTCCCGTTGCAGGTTCTTTTTCAACTGTTCCGATTCCAGCGCTCTACAGCCGATACCGCCACAAACAAAAATGTAATTTTTGGCCATAATTCTTTAATTTAGTCACCAGTCGCCGGTCTACGGTCTACGGTCGCTTTCCGCTTTCCGCTTTCCGCTATTCACTATTCGCTATTCGCTATCAAACCGTTTTATAACTTGCCGGAATGATTCCGTCAACCAATTCATGTCCAATAATATACCTGTCAATTATCTCCTGGACCTTGGCTGTATTCACATGACCGAAAACCACCGGCTCTTCACCCGGAATAGTCACTTCAACGGTTGGTTCAGCGTAGCAATACGACATACAGCCGGTTTGACAAACAGTTGCCTTGACATGCCGGCGTTTGAGTTCCTCTACAAAATAATCGTAGGTATTCTTCGCTCCGGATGCAATTCCACAAGTTGCCATGGCTACTTTTACCACCACAGCTTCGTCTTTCAAATTCTCAGGTGTTTGTTTTACAGACCCATTTGTTTTAGCCTTGATTTTATTCAGATCTTGTACCGATTTTATAGGTTTCATTTTCAGTTAGATTTATAGGGAAGTAGTATTATCGTGATTGTCATGAAATTAAAGTCTCCGTAGATACTTCATTTATTAATGCCACAAAGATGCAAAAAAAAACAACAATTAAAGAAATATTTCTTTAATTTATTGTTTTTCTAAATAAAAAAAGTGAAGCCGGTCTGACTTCACTTTTCAATACGTTTAATTATTTGTTAACCTAAGAAACTTTTCAGCAGTTTACTTCTCGAATGCGGTTTTAATTTCCGGATGGCTTTTTCCTTGATTTGGCGCACCCTTTCACGAGTCAGACCAAACTCATCTCCAATTTCTTCCAGTGTCATTTCGGGTACTCCCAAACCGAAGAATTTCTTCACGATATCCCTTTCACGATCAGATAAGGCATGTGCCAATACGCGTTCAATTTCCTTTGACAATGATTCGTTGATCAAAACACGGTCGGCGTTCGGAGAATCATCGTTGATCATCACATCAAGCAAACTGTTATCTTCCCCTTCAACAAAAGGAGCATCAACAGAAATGTGACGACCAGACACTTTCATCGTGTCAGCAATCTTTTCAACAGGAACATCTAATTGTTCAGCCAGTTCCTCGGCAGATGGGCGGCGCTCGTTTTCCTGTTCAAATTTAGAAAACGCTTTGTTGATCTTATTCAGCGAACCAACCTGATTGAGCGGGAGACGAACAATACGGGATTGCTCGGCCAAGGCCTGCAGAATGGATTGACGAATCCACCACACGGCATAAGAAATAAATTTGAAACCACGTGTTTCATCAAACTTTTCTGCAGCTTTAATCAATCCCAGATTACCCTCATTAATTAAGTCAGGCAAACTAAGACCTTGATTTTGATATTGTTTAGCTACAGAAACAACGAAGCGAAGGTTAGCACGAGTCAATTTTTCTAAGGCAATTCTATCACCGTTCCGGATTCGCTGAGCAAGTTCAACTTCTTCCTCAACTGTGATAAGATCTTCACGACCAATCTCTTGCAGATACTTATCCAGAGATGCGCTCTCCCTGTTAGTGATCGATTTAGTAATTTTTAGTTGTCTCATTCCTCTTTTGAAAATTAGCGTGCAAAGTTAGTAAAATTATTCAATATAAAAAAATAGAAATCTTTTACTTTTAATGCTTTAAACGTTTCAGTTTGTAAAATGTTTTATCGTGTTGATAAGTTTATTAAAAATTAAACAAACAGTCCCTTGATTTTGCAAAGGACTGTTTGTTCAATTCTTTGAAAAGCTGATCGATCTATAGCGAATTAATTATTCAGGTCAATCGCGTAATAGGCAGTCTTGCCATTCGGATAAAATCCGGTAATCCAGAGCACCTTATTCTGGTCTGCATTATCCATCACAGCCTTCATGGCAGTTTCAATGTCTTTTTCACTGCTCATCCTGATATTATTGATTTTCAATATGATGTATCCGCTTTTGATACCGGCATTACTGAATTTACCTTTACCCACCGATTTTACCTCAACTCCGTAATCCACACCAAATTTTTCTTTGGTCTTACTGTCGGCTTCTTTGAAAGTTGCTCCCAACAAGTCAATATTTACATCTGAAGAAACCAATTCGGTATTACCCTGGCGGTTTTTGAGTTCGACATTCAGCTTTTGTTTTTTGTTGTCGCGTAATATTTCAATGTAAATCTTATCACCGGGACGATAACGCCCTACCTGCTCCTGCAATTGCGCTACCGATTTAACTGCAACACCATTTACATTGGTAATGATATCACCGGATTTTACACCTGCTTTATCGGCTGCACTGCTTTCTACTACATTGGCAACATAAGCTCCATCAAAAGTCTTAATATTCTTCTCCTTGGCAAGTTCCCCATTAATGTCTCTGATTTCTACACCCAATACAGCACGTTGCACCACGCCATACTGACGAATATCAGATACAACTTTTTGAACGATACTGGAAGGCACTGCAAAAGAATAGCCCGTAAACGACCCTGTCTGAGATGCAATGGCTGTGTTGATTCCCACCAGTTCTCCGCGTGTATTAACAAGCGCTCCACCACTGTTGCCGGGATTTACGGCTGCATCTGTTTGTATAAACGACTCTATTTTCATGGCAGCATTCAGGATATTGATATTCCTGGCCTTGGCGCTCACGATACCTGCCGTTACAGTTGATGTCAGGTTAAAGGGATTACCCACTGCCAATACCCATTCACCAACCTTCAATGAATCCGAGTTGCCGAATATAATAAATGGCAAATCCTTTTCTTCAATCTTCAACAGGGCAATATCGGTATTGGGATCTGAACCCACAACCGTTGCTGGAAAAGATTGTTTATCATTCAACACCACTTCAATTTCCTTCGAATTATCAATTACGTGGTTGTTGGTAACAATATACCCATCACTGGAAATGATAACCCCGGAACCAGCTCCTTCACGAATCTGGGGTTGTTGCTGACGAAATTGGGGTCCGAAAAAGTATTCGAAAAACGGATCTCCGCTGAATCCCCTCGACTGCATCACTTCTGATTTCACTTTCACGTGTACCACCGCGTTCACTGTTAATTCGGCAGCTACTGTAAAATCAGTGTCCCCTGCTCTGGAAGCATTTTTAAAATTGGCATAACTGGCAGGAACCTGATCAAACGAAAAGTTACTTTGATTTTGACTGGCGTTGCTTCTGTTCATCACGTAATTTGTAGCCACAGTGACCATTACTACCAACAACACCAAACCGATAACCTGAAAAATTTTATTTCTTCTCATACGCATAGTTTTAAATTAAATAAATAATGCCGGATTTTTTATTTCCGGCACTAAATTATACAAAAACTGTTCCGCTGAAATCATTTGTCAGCTTGATTTGGTGTATTTTAACATTTTGATTTTAACATTTAAAACCGATTAACGAAGAACAGACATTAAGTTAATTTTAATAATCATCCATAAAGCGGAAAGCGGAAAACGGAAAACGAATAGCTAATAGTGAATAGTGAATAGAATAGCTAATAGTGAATAGCTAATAATGCGAATCAGGAGTTGAAAAGTGCTTTCTTATGCTTCCGTAGGAAGCAAAGTTTTGTAACCAGTAAGCTTGCTTACTGGAAAGAACAAACCTTCTACAACCCTCTGCTGCCGTAGGCAGCGAACTCATAGCGTATGAAGCTTGCTTCCTACGGAAGCCATATATCTGAGTAGTCTTCCTGATCCAGTAAGCAAGCTTACTGGTTACAAAACTTCGCTTCGTAAACGAAGCAAGAATACATTCGCTCATGTTTCAAATTCTTCTGATAATATAACCTTTCTACTCCTGATTCGCATTATTCACTATTAGCTATTCGTTTTCAGTTTTCAGTTTTCCGCTTTCAAACCACCCCCTGCGCCAGCATCGCTTTTGCAACTTTTAAAAAACCTGCCACATTGGCACCTTTCATATAATTAATGTATCCATCAGCCTCTCTGCCATATCTGACACATTGTGCATGAATTTCTGACATGATTTGTTGCAGTTTCGCATCTACTTCAGCCGTTGTCCAGTTAATGTGCATGGCATTTTGTGTCATCTCGAGTCCCGATGTAGCTACACCGCCTGCATTCACGGCTTTACCCGGACCATAAAGCACTTTATGTTCAATAAATAAATCTATAGCCTCCGGGGTACAACCCATATTAGATATTTCTCCCACACACTTTACACCATTGTTTATCAGCATTCGGGCATCATCGGCATTTAGTTCATTCTGCGTGGCACAGGGCAAGGCAATATCAACCTTCACTTCCCACGGTCTTTTATCGGGGAAAAACGGTACGCCATATTTTTCAGCATAAGGAGCCACCACATCGTTACAGGTAGCCCGTAAATCGAGCATATATTCAATTTTTTCTCCCGAAATTCCATTTTCATCCAACACATAACCATCCGGACCAGAAATGGTGATTACTTTAGCTCCCATTTGCGTGGCTTTCAACGCCGCCCCCCAGGCCACATTACCAAAACCTGAAATGGCGATGGTTTTGCCTTTCATACTATCTCCTGCTGTTTCGAGCATCCGGCTGACAAAGTACAAGCCTCCGAAACCCGTTGCTTCCGGACGAATCAGCGAACCACCGTATTCAAGTCCTTTTCCGGTAAACACACCGGTATTTTCACGCGCCAGCTTTCGATACATACCATATAAATATCCAATTTCGCGTGCACCTACCCCGATATCTCCGGCGGGAATGTCGGTTTCGGGTCCGATATGTCGCCAGAGTTCCAGCATATAAGCCTGACAAAAACGCATTACTTCAGCTGGCGACTTACCCCTCGGGTTGAAATCGGAACCACCCTTTCCTCCTCCCATCGGCAGGGTTGTCAACGCGTTTTTAAAGGTTTGTTCAAAACCCAGGAACTTCAGAATGGAAAGTGTAACTGAAGAGTGGAATCGCAGTCCGCCTTTATATGGTCCAATGGCATTATTATACTGAACCCGGTAACCCAGATTTACCTGCACATCCCCCCGGTCATCGACCCAGGACACCTTAAAGGTAAAAATCCGATCCGGCTCCACCATTCTTTCTGCTATTTTGGCTTTTTCAAACTCGGGATGTTCGTTATATACAGCTTCGATACTGATCAACACTTCCCGTACAGCCTGTAAATACTCTTGTTCTCCCGGATGTTTCGCTTCGAGCGACGACATGATTTTTTCTATATCCATAAACAATTAGTTTTAAATTGTTATTGTGATTTGATTTTAGATTATTAGCTTTGTGCTTCAATTACACCACCAAAGTTATATGTTTTTTCCAATAAACAATTCGTTTCTGAAATTTATTTTTTCTGCATATAAATTTAAATTATAGTCATGTACAGGAATATCAAACAATTATATTTTAAAGACACTTCTTTTGCTGATTTGATGAAGCATCGCATTTACAACATCCTGCTTTATGCAAGTAAATACGATTCTTTTATGCTGGAAGAAGACGGCCGGATTGACGAACAGATTTTCAATGAATATACAGCGCTTAACCTGCGATATCCTCCACGGTTTACACTGGTTTCGAACGAGAAAGATGCCAACAGAATGTTGAAAGAACGGGATTTTGACGTGATTATTTCAATGCCGAGTGGCGACAGCATCAATCCTTTTGAATGGGCGAAAGATGTTAAAATGCATTACCCTAATATCCCCATCGTGGTACTGACACCTTTCTCCAAATCAGTTTCCAAAAGGATATCCAACGAAGATTTAAGCGCGATTGATTATGTTTTCAGCTGGCTCGGAAATCCCGACATCCTGTTGGCAATTACCAAGATGTTGGAGGATAAGATGAATGTGAAAGAAGATGTGGCATCGGTGGGTGTACAGGTAATCCTGTTTGTGGAAGATTCCATTCATTTCTATTCGTCTATTCTGCCCCATCTGTACAAATGTGTTTTTAAACAATCACTTTCGTTCATGACAGAAGCGTTGAACGAACATGAACAGATGTTACGGATGCGCGGACGACCGAAAATACTCTTTGCCCGTACCTACGAAGAAGCTATATCCATATACAACACATATAAGGATAACATGCTTGGGGTTATTGCTGATGTCAGTTTCCAAAAAGAGGGTATTAAAGATAAACAGGCAGGCATTATCTTGTGTGAAGAAATCAGAAAACAGGATAAGTTTATTCCGTTGATAATCCAGTCATCCGACGATAAGAATAAAGAAGAAGCCGAAAGGGTAAAAGCAGCCTTTATCAGTAAACACTCTCCAACCTTGCTGACTGAACTTCGCGATCGGATTAACCTGAACTTCGGATTCTCAGATTTTATTTTTAAGAATCCCAACACCGGAGAAGTAGAAGCACGGGTAAGAAACCTGCGGGACTTACAGGATGTTTTTTTCAACCTGAGCGATGAATGCCTGATGTATCACGTTACCCGCAACAACGTGTCTCGCTGGTTGTATTCAAGGGCCATGTTCCCGTTGGCAGAGTTCTTTAAAAACACGAATATTTATGACCCCGGCATTGAAGACTTGAATAAACTCCGTCAGGTGCTCTTCGGAGGCATTGTGAAATACCGAAAAATTAAAAATCGTGGCGTGGTGGCCGTTTTCCAGCGGGAAAGATTCGACCAGTACTCCAATTTTGCCCGTATCGGTGACGGCTCGATGGGTGGTAAAGGGCGCGGACTGGCTTTCATCGACTCCATGATTAAACGGAATGAGAAGTTACAACAGCATGACAATGTACAGATTGTGATTCCGAAGACGGTGGTCATTTGTACCGACATCTTCTCCGAATTTATGGAAATGAACGATTTATATCCGATTGCTTTATCGGATTTACCGGATGAAGAAATCCTGAAACGTTTTTTGCATGCCCGATTACCTAAAAAACTGATTGCCGATCTCTATGCTTTTCTGGGTGTCATCAGCACTCCGGTAGCAGTAAGGTCTTCCAGTTTACTTGAAGATTCACACTATCAGCCATTTGCCGGCATTTACTCTACTTACATGGTGCCATACAACAAGGCAAGTCGCACCCAGACGCTTTCTTTGCTCACCGAAGCTATCAAAGCGGTATATGCATCTGTGTATTTTCAGCAGAGTAAACTATACATGACAGCAACCAAAAATGTGATTGATGAAGAAAAAATGGCCATTGTCTTACAAGAAACTTGTGGAAGTCAATATGAAAACCGTTTTTATCCTTCTTTCTCGGGAGTAGCCAAGTCATTGAATTATTACCCGATTGGTTCTGAAAGACCCGAAGATGGCATTGCCAATGTTGCCCTTGGTCTGGGTAAATACATTGTGGACGGAGGAGTTACCCTGCGTTTTTCACCTGCATATCCGCATAATATCCTGCAAACCAGCAGTCTGGAATATGCCTTGCGGGAGACACAAACCTATTTCAATGCGCTTGACCTGAATAACATTCACTTTACTCCCCAGGTGGATGATGGCTTCAACCTGCTTAAAATCAATGTACAGGACGCATTAAAAGACGGCACACTGAAATACATCGCTTCAACGTACGATGTGCAGGAGCAAATGATTTACGACGGCATTTACGAAGGAGGCCGGAAGATCATCACTTTCGCCAACATCCTGCAACATAATGTTTTTCCTTTAGCTGATATTTTAACTGATGTACTGAAAATTGCCCACAATGAAATGGGTCGCCCCATCGAAATTGAATTCGCGGTAAATTTAGATTATTCAGAAAATAAACAGCATACCTTTTATTTTCTGCAAATCAGACCGATAGTTGATTCCAATGAAAACATCAACGAAGATATCGGCAAGATACAGGAAGAAGACACCATCATCAGCAGCAACAGTGTACTGGGACACGGCATTACCAGCGATGTATATGACATCATTTATGTAAAGCCCGAAGCCTTTAACGCCTCTATAAATCAGCTGATCATGTATGACATCGAAAAACTGAACAAAAAAATGATCGCCGAAAACAGGCATTATGTGTTGGTGGGTCCTGGTCGGTGGGGCTCCAGTGACCCCTGGTTGGGAATTCCTGTAAAATGGCCGCACATCAGCAATGCCATGCTCATCGTTGAATCGGGATTATCGAACTACAGGATAGAGCCGAGTCAGGGTACCCATTTCTTCCAAAACCTGACTTCTTTCGGGGTTTCCTATTTCACCATCAACCCGTTCAACAAAGAAGGTTCCTTCGACATTGATTTTCTAAATACACAAGAAGCCATTTATGAAAGTGAATATGTGAGACAAGTTCGATTCAACAACCCCATCATCATCAAGTCGGATGGCCGGAAAAATATTGGTGTGGTTATGAAACCGGCTGACACGTTAAACTTGGTTGAATAAATATTGTATATTCAAACAAGTTTATTATTTTTGCACCTGCTTTTCGAAAAAGCGTTAAATAAAATCTGAAAATAATGACAAAAGGTAAAAAAAGAACAGGTCATCCCAAAGGCCTGTATTTATTGTTCTTAACTGAAATGTGGGAACGTTTCAGTTATTACGGGATGCGGGGTATCCTGATTCTTTATCTGACAAAAACTTATTTGGAAGGTGGACTCAACATCAGCGCCCAAAACGCGAGTTTAATATATGGTTTCTTTACCGGATTCGTATATTTCACACCCTTGATTGGTGGTTGGATTGCAGATAAATGGCTGGGGCAACGACACGCCATCACCATCGGTGGTATTACCATGATGCTCGGACAATTAACATTATTTGCCGTTAACACACATGCGGGACTCTTTGCTGGTTTGGGATTATTAATCATAGGAAACGGTTTTTTCAAACCAAATATATCAACTTTGGTAGGAGGATTATATGAAGAAGGGGACGAAAGAAGGGATTCTGCTTTCTCCATTTTCTACATGGGTATCAACTTAGGTGCCTTTATGGCTCCGCTGGTTGTAGGATTCCTGACCGATAATTTATTTGCAGGCACTGTTACAAGTGAAACCGGAGAAGTAATTATCAGCTACGGTTACCGTTACGGGTTCCTTGCCGCTGCTGTTGGTATGTTCCTCGGACAGATATTCTTCAACACACTCGCTCAGAAATACCTGGGCAATATAGGAAAACGACCGGGTTCATTACAGGCATCTGCCATCAACCTCGAAGCGCCTGTTGACACGAAAAAGCCACTTACGAAAGAAGAAAAACAACGTATTACCGTTATCTTTGTACTCTTTGTGTTTGCCATTTTCTTCTGGGCAGGATTCGAACAAGCAGGTTCTTCATTGAGTCTTTATACTGATAAATATGTAGACCGCGTGGTATTTGGTTATGAGATTCCTACCGCGTGGTTTCAGTCTGTAAACCCCTTATTTATCGTATTGCTTGCTCCGCTCTTTGGTATGTTCTGGGTTTCTAAAACCGGTAAAAAACTGACAACTCCCATCAAAATGGGTCTTGGGATGGTTATTCTCGGCGTTGGCTTCTTCTTCATGCTGGGCGCTGTTGCCGAAAGAGGTGGAGATACGGAAGATATCAGTATTAAAGCCAGTCTGATTTGGTTGGTTCTTACCTATCTGGTTCACACGCTCGGAGAATTGTGTTTGTCACCGGTTGGCTTGTCGGTTGTTACAAAACTATCACCTCCCAAATTAGCCTCTGTGCTGATGGGTGTTTGGTTGCTTTCATCATTTGTGGCAAACATCGTGGGTGGCTTCTTAGCATCTTCAGTAGAATCGATGGGTGCAGGAAAGATATTCCTTTACGTGGCACTTTTCGTCATTGTTTGTGGTATCATCCTGATTACCCTCAACAAAAAACTCTTACGCATGATGCACGGAGTGAGATAAAGCAGATAAGAGATTTTCTATTGAATCATACTTATTATCCCCTATCATCCAGCAATTGTTTTCAATGACAATTGCTGGATTTGCTTTATCTACTGCTGCATATCCTGCTCTTGCCAGGGCGCGTAGCGTCCAGTACATCCGCGTTTTATCTCCCTGCAACGACACCTGTTTATCCAATTTATAATTCATGGAAAAATTCCCGTTGGTGGGATTAAAAACATAGTTATCACTTCTGAAGGCTTCATTAAAACGACCATTTAACACCAAATCTTCCGGCACTCCGACTTCAACACCCTGATCGGCAGTCATAAGCCAAACCCTGTCGGCTGCCTGCAAAGCCATATCCAACTCATGGGTCGAAATAATAACTGTTTTTCCGGTTTCGTGTGCCAGTTTGTGCAGCAGCAACATGATTTCCACCCGGTTAGGCAGGTCAAGGTGCGCAGTAGGCTCATCAAGTATAATGATGGGTGTATCCTGCACAAAAGCTTTGGCAATCATCACCCTTTGCTTTTCTCCGTCCGACAATTCCGAAATCAGTTTATCAGCTTTATTTTCAAGATGAACCATGAAAATGGCCTTTTGCACCTGTGCCTGGGTCTCCTCATTCACACTTCCCCACCAATTGGTATGCGGATGTCGGCCCATAGCAACAATTGACTTCACAGTGGCGTTTTCAATATCAATCCGGTCAGTCAACACCAGCGATATCAGCAAAGCCCTTTCCTTGGTAGAAATTTTCTGAATATCAACACCATTGATTACTGATTTTCCGGATAAAGGTTGCTGTAAACCGGCTAAAGTCCGCAGCAAGGTACTCTTCCCGCTTCCATTTGGACCGATGAGACAAACCATTTCACCTGATTTTACAACCAGATTCAAATCCGACTGAATAACCGTATGAATCTTTCGATGGGTATAACCAATTGTCAGCGAAGAAGTTTTGAGGATAGTCATAACGTGACGGGTTGAAAATAATACTTCAAATAATTTTCTGTAAAATTATGTCAAATAAAACAATTTCTGCATCATTTTTTTGTTATTTTTGCAAATTATAAACACACAGCTATCGTAAATTTTGAATTATGCCACCGAGGAAACCTGTCAGAGCCGCCATACAACCAAAAGAAGAAACCAAAACCATTCCTTTGAATGTATCCCCTAAGAAAAGTAAAAAGGGCAAAACAGCAAACAAAGCAGATGGTCCGGGCACCTGGAGTCAGATTGGCAGCTTCCTGTCAAGTGACCGATTGCGTTTTATCATCGGTTTAAGCCTCTTTTTCGTGCTGATATATTTTACCATCGGCATGATTTCTTATTTCTTTACCGGCGCTGAAGATCAAAGCAAGATGGAGCTTACTTTCAGCGAATTACACGGAGCAAGAAAAGACATTCAGAATATCACTTCATTCGGCGGAGCGCTTTTTGCACACCAAATCATCCATAAAAGCTTTGGAATCGGAGCATTTGCCATCCTCCTGTTTGCAGGTATATTATCGTTCCGACTTATGAACAAACGGTTCTGTTCACTCTGGAAGGCTTTCTTTCACAGTGCTTTCTGGCTGATATGGCTGTCGGTAACGCTTGGTTTTATTGATGTCTATTTCAAACCACAGATATTCTTTCTGCTTGGTGGTGAACATGGGGTTTATGTCAGCGAATGGCTCATTTCATACATTGGCGAACTGGGATTGCTGATGGCGGTTATCGGTTCTTTTTTGATATACAGCATCATTACCACAGCCAAAACCATTACATTCCTGCAAAATCTTTTTTCCGGTAAGAAAAAGGAAGCAATCGAAGAGGAAACCGAAGAGTTGGATGATGAGGAAGTTGATGAACCCAGTGTTGCCGTTGGGACTGAAATAGTACCGGAAGACTGGATTCAGAACAAAATAAATGAAGAAGATGCTTTACATGTGGACGATGATGAAGATGAAACACCTGTAAAAACCGCTGCCGATGATGTGGCTTTCGAAATCGAGAAGCCTCAGAATGTGGAAGAAAACAAACCGGTCGACATCGCAGAAACTCACAACAACGAAGAGAATGACGATCCGTTTTATAACCTGGAAAAGTTAGGAAAATATGATCCGACACTCGATTTGTCAAGATATAAATTCCCGACACTCGATTTGCTGAAGGTCTATGGCACCGATAATGAAACACAAATCGACATGAAGGAACAGAATGCGAATAAAGAGCGTATCACAACCACCCTTCAAAACTACGGAATCGAAATCAAAACTATCAAGGCGACAGTAGGTCCGACCATCACCCTGTACGAAATTGTACCGAAGGATGGTGTCCGGATTTCGAAAATCCGCAACTTAGAATACGACATCATGTTGAGTCTGGCTGCCACCGGCATCCGTATCATCGCTCCCATACCGGGCAAAGGTACCATTGGTATCGAAGTGCCTAATGCCGACCCGCAGGTTGTTTCAATGCATTCGGTAATCGCCTCGAAAAAGTTTCAGGAGTCAAAATTTGAATTGCCGATTGCTTTCGGAAGAACGATTACCAACGAAATCTTTATGGTCGATCTGGCTAAGATGCCTCACTTGCTGGTGGCCGGTGCAACTGGTCAGGGTAAGTCGGTCGGACTGAATGCCATCATCACTTCATTGTTATATAAGAAACATCCGTCTGTATTAAAGTTTGTTTTGATTGACCCCAAAAAGGTTGAGTTTAATATTTACGGCGACATCGAAAAACACTACCTGGCTAAGTTACCCGATGGTGAAGACGCCATCATTACCGACACCACGAAAGTAGTGGAAACCCTGAGTTCCCTGTGTCGCGAGATGGACGACCGCTACGACCTGCTTAAGAAAGCACATGTGCGTAACATTAAGGAATACAACGAGAAATTCATCAATCGCCAACTGAATCCGGAGAAAGGACATAAATTCCTGCCTTATATTGTGGTGATTGTAGACGAATTTGGGGACCTAATCATGACAGCCGGCAAGGAAGTGGAACTCCCGATTGCCCGTATTGCCCAGCTGGCACGCGCCATTGGTATCCACATGATTATTGCGACCCAACGTCCTTCCGTGAACATCATCACGGGGGTTATCAAGGCCAACTTCCCGGCCAGGGTGGCTTTCCGGGTATCTTCCATGATCGACTCCCGCACCATTATCGATGGCCCGGGCGCCAATCAGTTAGTCGGACGCGGAGATATGCTCTTTACCTCCGGCAATGAACTTATCCGCGTGCAGTGCGCTTTCGTGGATACACCCGAAGTTGAGAACATAGTGCACCACATTGGTGGACAACAAGGTTATCCTTCGGCATTCTACCTGCCCGAATATGTTGGTGCTGAAGGCGAAGGACTCGATATGAGCAGTGTCGACCTGAGCAAACGCGACCCACTGTTTGAAGAGGCTGCCCGTTTGATTGTCAGCTCGCAACAAGGCTCCACATCCAACATCCAGCGTAAATTTTCAATCGGATATAACCGGGCCGGACGAATTGTCGATCAATTAGAGGTGGCCGGGATTATCGGTCCGAACGAAGGCAGTAAAGCGCGACAGGTACTCGTGATGGACGAATACCATTTGGAACAGATTTTGAAACAACTGCACTGATTTTAAAAACATACAGGTTGAACTGATGATAAAATACACTCTTTCTATATTTCTATTCATAAATTCGATTTTCGTTATAAACGCCCAGCATAATACTGATGCAGAGCGAATTATAAATAAATTTACAGAATCATTCCGCACCCGGGCAGTCCGTTCGGAATTTACACTGAAGATTTCAGAGAAAAATGGTGTAAATTCGCAGCAAATTTCAGGATTGATTGTTTTGAACGCAAACCGGTTTTTCCTGAAAACAGATGAGTTGACCGTGTGGTTTGATGGTAAAACCCAGTGGGCATATTTGGAAAGCAGCGATGAAGTAAATATAACTGAGCCTACTGCTGAGGAACTTGCAGCCACCAATCCGGTTGCTATTATATCAGCATTTAAATCGGTCAGTAGAATTCAGTTCAGCAAACTGAAAAGCCAGACCAACCACATCATCGAACTCATCCCAACAAATAAAAAAGCAGATTTTTCGAAAGTAGAAATTCAGTTGAACAAGACATCCGGGAATTTACAAGCTATCAAAATAGATTACACAAACGGATTGAAAAACGAGTTGACTTTCAAAAGTTATCAAAAAGATGTAACCGTGAACCCAAAGACCTTTGTTTTTGATAAAGCAAAATACAAGGGAGCGGTGGTTAATGATTTAAGATAGTAGGGGCGCAATGTTTGCGCCCTATTTGAAGAGGAGGTTGCTTCGCTTCGCTCGCAATGACAGACTTTAGACAATAATAAAACAAAAAGATATGACAGAAAAAGTACGATGCCTGATCATCGGATCAGGTCCGGCAGGATACACTGCCGCCATTTATGCTTCACGGGCGAATTTAGCGCCGGTATTATATGAAGGTATGCAGCCTGGTGGTCAGCTGACCACCACAACCGAAGTGGAAAACTTCCCCGGATATCCGGAAGGAACTACCGGTCCGGAATTGATGGCTGACTTGCGCAGGCAGGCAGAGCGTTTTGGTGCCGATATCCGTTACGGTCACGTTACCGCGACTGACTTATCACAAGCTCCATACAAAGTAACTGTTGACGGAGAGAAGGTTATTGAAGCCGATACCATCATCATTTCAACCGGTGCTACGGCCAAATATCTCGGTTTACCCGATGAAACCAAATATGCAGGCTCAGGAGTATCGGCCTGTGCCACCTGCGATGGTTTCTTCTATCGCAAGATGAAGGTTGCCGTTGTGGGAGGTGGCGATACTGCTTGTGAGGAAGCTATTTATTTAGCCGGATTGGCTGAAAAGGTTTTCCTGATTGTTCGCAAGCCTTTCTTACGTGCTTCTAAAATCATGCAGGACAGGGTTTTTAAGAACCCCAAGATTGAAGTTTTATTCGAGCATGAAACACTCGGACTAACCGGTGACAAAGTGGTACAGGGTGCTAATTTAGTTAAACGCCGTGGTCAGGCTGATGAAGAGCAGGTACATATCGAAATTGACGGGTTCTTCTTGGCCATCGGTCACAAACCGAACTCGGACATTTTCAAACCCTGGGTGGAAACCGACGAGGTAGGATACATCAAAACCATTCCCGGAACTCCCAGAACCAACGTTCCCGGTGTTTTTGCTTCAGGCGATGTAGCCGACCCGCATTACCGTCAGGCTATCACCGCTGCCGGAACCGGATGCCAGGCTGCGATTGAGGTAGAAAGGTATTTGTCGGAGAAGGGACTTTAATAGTGGTTAGTGGTTAGTGGTTAGTGGTGACTGTAGACTGTAGACTGTAGACTGTAGACTGTAGACTGTAGACTGTAAAAAAAGGCACATTATCGCATTTGCATATTGGCACATTAAAAAATTTATTGTACTTTTGCCGTCGCAAATTTAAGCGCGGGATGTAGCTCAGTCCGGTTTAGAGTACTCGTCTGGGGGGCGAGTGGTCGCTGGTTCGAATCCAGTCATCCCGACTCTGACAATACCATATAAATATTATATTCTTAAAAAACTTACACAAACCAGTGTAGGTTTTTTTTATATTATGATGTTTTTTTTGAACAAAATTTACAATTTGTTGTTTAACATTAGAATAAATGTATAAATTTGCAAACGATTCTGTTTGAAAATTAAATTTATCCCTGTTTATATCAACCCAAAATAATAACATTATGAAAATTAGTATGCAAAAGGCACTGGGCATTACGTTGCTCTCTACTGCCACACTCCTGATTAATTCTTGTGTCGACCCCATGTACGATATGGCAAATGGGGTAAACACGGAAATAAGCATTGGAGGTGATTCTTTGGCGCTGCCAATCGGTAGTACCGACACCATCAGATTAGGCGATTTCTTAAGTTCTGATGACATGGATTTTCTCAAGACCATGGAAGATGGAGGATACGGAATGACCATTTCTGATTCGCTTTCCATTGAAGACATCCTGAAAGATCTTGACGTTGATAAATTAAAATTCGATGATCAAATCTTTAGTCAAGCTACCTCTGTCAGTTTCGGAGACATTGACATCAGTGATTTTAAGATACCTGCAATTAATAAATCGGAAAATTTGGACATGAACATTCCTGATGTTAATATTGGGAACATCACGCCTGCCGTGAGCATGGATAAGAATTTCGGCGTTAATTTTTCTAAGTATGACTTGAAATCAGAAATGTTGTCAATTCTACCTTTAGACAGATCAACGAGTAGAAATAATCTAATTGCAAATATTATTGACCCCAACAACAACAATATCAACAACCCTACTGATCTTGAAATCCCATTATCAACAGTAAAAGTAGAAGATGAAAATGAAAAGCCGCTTGAAGTTGAAATAAATTATAAAATCGAAGTTCCAGAAGGAATTACAACAATTCACCAAATTGATTTGAATGGAGGAGCACAGTTAGAAATTTCAATTGAATTAAAGAATATTGCCGGGACAATGAAGGCATCATCAACCATTTTTAGCCCTAATATTTCCATAGATCCCACAGATCTATTTTTATTCAACCCTTTATTGTCTAACGAAAAAATTAAGTTTAACGGAGATGAAAATCCGTATGAAAAACTCTCATTCAACAATAATTACAAAACAACAAAAGTAACGAATATCGCTTCACTACATAATTTTCCATCTGCTAAATACGACCTGATTAATGAAAAGAATTATATTGACATATCAAAGAACGTAATAGTAGAAGGTGACATATCTGTTGTTGGAGATTTGCTCGCGGGTAAGTTATTAGATGCTAAGACAATAGGCTTAGTCGTGACTGTTAAAATCACGGGGATGACAATCAAAAATATGGATTTTGACATTCCTACTTTTACTACCACACTCGATGGCGGATCTACTTTCGAAATCAACAACACTTTACCTGAACAGATAAGCACTATCAATACGATTTATTTTGAAAAAGACATCAACTCTCCTTTGGATACCAATTTGGTTATCAACATAAAACCTACCGGTTTACCAAAAATGAAAGAGTCAGAATACAAAATTGACTTTTTAAACATTACCTTCCCGAACGACTTCAAACTATCAGGTAAGGGACTGGCTGGAAAAACCTTCACTGCTACAAATGTTACGTTAGACACAATCAATGGTTTCTTTGTTAAACTTAGTCTTGATGAGATTGATTTGTCTTCAACACAGATTAATAATAATGAACTCACGTGGTCAGGGAATATTGCATACAACGGTCAAATTAGCATCAATGGTCGAATGAACAGTGAGGAAATTGCTTCTGCCAGTCCTCAAGTAAGTCTTAATACCGAATCAGCAATCAAACTAAAATCTGCTGATGTTACGACAAAGGATATCAACGAAACCATTACAACCACGAATATTGAATTCCCATTTAATATAGATATTGCCGATCAGGTGGATAGTTTAGGTGTTATCAAAGTGAAAGATGGTTGCAAAGTTCGTATTGACATAACCACACCGAATCTACCGCTTGCATTGAAAGGTAACAATATCACTTTGCAATTCAGCAATATGTATGCATTTAAACCTAATGCTAATTTAAATAGTAGTAATGCATATATAATCAATGGAAACATACCGCCTGTCATTGAGTTAGAATTAGATTCCCTAAGAATCAATAAAAAGCTGAATAATGGTATACTTTCATTTAATGATGTATTTTCCATCAGCGGTGGTGTCATGTTGGAGTCCGGAAATGTAAGTTCAACAGCCATCGAAGCGATGGCCAATGAAAAGCTCTCTTTTACAGCCAGTGTATCTGAAATGCAAATTGAATCCACTTCTATTCAGTTGAAAACACTCGAAGCTGAATTCAAAGATTCAACAGTACTTGATATGCAAATCAACGATATTCCGACTGAAATTGTTGCACTCGATAGTATCTTATTGAAAGACGGGGCTGGAATCGACCTGAGTATAGCCATCAGCAACATGCCAAACCTGGGTGAAAATCCATTGAACGCAAACCTGAAAATTAAATTCCCTGATCTTCTCCAGTTTACTTCCGGTGGTTTGGTAAACAGCAACAATGAGTTGATAATCGATGAACCTTTCGTTGATTCAAATGTGAATGGTGAGATATCAAAAATAATACCTTTAAAAAGCCTTGGGCTAAAGGGTCTTAAATTTGATGGTTCTGATCTGAACGGCAAACTTATTATTGACGATCAGGTTAATTTTGATGTTAGCGTATCTGTTGTAGATCCAACCATTAACAGTGAAGAACTAAATGGTGAAGATATTAAAGTGAACGTGAACGTTACGCTTAAAGGACTGGAATTTAAATCGGTTTATGGCCGGTTCAATGTTGACTTTGGCGACCAGATGAACATTCCGAACCTGGCATTGGACGACCTGCCTGATTTCATGCGGGGTGATGATGTGGTACTCGACATTTCGAATCCGGTGCTTGCACTCAGAACGGAAAGTAATATCGGAATTCCGGTCAACACATTACTCTCTCTGACCAAGTTCAAAAACGGAACTGCTCAGACAGAAAATAAGATTGACCTCAATTTCAGTCTGCCAAAAGCAAATTCTCCGGATGAAACGGTTAAAACAGCGAACTGGTATGCTCCATCAAATGCTGGTATGCCTGCTGAATATACGTTTATTGAAACCAATATTCAGGACTTGTTTAAACCAATACCTGATTCTGTCAAAATTGATCTTAAACCGACAATTGATGCGGGTTACCAACACTTCATCGATCTGGCGGCCAATTATAAACTCAAGGTTAAATACGACATCACGATTCCATTCACCTTCGGTAAAGATTTGAGTATCGTATTGAGAGATACCATCAACGATATAGATCTGGGTCTCGGAGAAATGAATCTGAATTCAGGAGGGCTTGAAATATCAGCGAAGATTTTCAATTCAATACCATTGAATCTTAATCTGGAACTGCTGATGATGGATGCTAATATGAATATCATTGCTGCACCGGAGGCTCAAACAATTCTTGCCGGAGCGCCAAATGGAACAGCTGTTGAGTC
>JAKIYP010000067.1 GCA_022708505.1 Bacteroidota bacterium | reverse complement strand
AAAGTTTTTCCAATATCAAAAATAGATGTAATTTTGCATCGATTTTGAATTGCAAACTAATATGTCGAATTTTTTAAAAGATTTTTAAAATGAAAAAAGTAATTTTATTTTTTGCTGTTGCCGCAGTATTCGCTGCATGTGCACCTAAAGCTGCTGAAACTACAGAAGAAGCTGTTGATACTGTAGCTGTAGAAGAAGTAGTTGTTGACTCTGCTGCTGTTGTTGATACAACTGTAGTTGAAGTTGCTGCTGAATAAGCTCCTGCTCAACAGTAATTCTCGCTAAAAGAACAAAGGAAGTCCGTTATTTTAACGGACTTTTTTTGTTTTTACTGATATAAGCGATTTTTTTGTATTTTTGCATTCCATAAAAAAATATCGACATGTTATTAAGAATTGCAGTACAGGCTAAGGGGCGTTTGTTTGAAGAAACGATGGCGTTGCTGGGTGAGACAGGTGTTAAGCTGGAATCGGGAAAAAGGTTGTTGTTGGTTCCGGCCCGGAACTTTCCGCTGGAAGTCCTTTTTCTGCGTGACGATGATATTCCCCAGTCGGTTGCCGATGGCGTTGCGGATGTAGGAATCGTAGGCGAAAATGAATTTGCAGAAAAAAAGAAAAATGCCGTCATTACCAAACGCCTGGGATTCAGCAAATGCCGTTTGTCATTGGCCATTCCCAAAGAAATTGAATATCCCGGTATTCAATGGTTTAATGGTAAGGTGGTAGCTACTTCTTACCCGGAGATTTTAAAAGACTATCTGAGTGAACGTAAGGTTAAGGCTGATGTGCACGTGATTACCGGCTCGGTTGAAGTGGCTCCGGGCATTGGATTGGCCGATGCCATTTTCGATATCGTTAGCTCTGGTAGTACCCTGGTGACCAATCACCTGAAGGAAGTGGAGGTCTTGATGAAGTCGGAAGCTGTACTTATTCAGCATCCCGCACTTTCAAAAGAAAAACAGCAAATCCTCGATGAGTTATTGTTCAGAATCGAAGCGGTTCAACTGGCTGAGGATAAAAAATATGTGCTGATGAATGTACCTTCGGAAAATATAAAACAGATAACCGAAGTGCTGCCCGGTATGAAAAGTCCGACCATCCTGCCACTGGCAAAAGAAGGCTGGAGTTCGCTGCATGCCGTAATCAGTGAAAAAGAATTCTGGGATATCATCGGTAAACTGAAAAACCTGGGAGCTGAAGGGATTCTCGTTGTGCCGATAGAAAAAATGATTTTGTAGTATTTTATCGTCATGAACCTTTGTATTGATCAGGGAAATTCACGCACCAAGATTGCTGTTTTCGACAGGAATAATATGGTATATGAAGCTGCTTTTGATCAAACGGAATGCGAACATGAGATAAACGGCATACTCCATGATTTCCAGGTTGATAAAGCCATACTGTCCAGTGTGCTTAAGGTAAACTCGGCATGGGAGCAATTGCTGCGACAAACCTGTGAGCATTTTATCAGTCTGAGCCATCTGACACCCTTGCCCATCAGGAATACCTATCGGACACCCGGTACGCTGGGCAAGGACAGGCTGGCAGCGGTAGTGGGAGCAGCTTTCTTGCAACCTGATACGGATATTCTGGTCATTGATGCCGGTACAGCTGTCACGTATGATTTTATTGATGCATCAGGTGTTTACCACGGAGGCAATATTGCCCCGGGTGTAGAGATGAGATTAAAAGCATTGCATACTTTTACACAAAAACTCCCGTTAGTTAAAATTGATACCAACGTGGATTTTCTGGGTAAGGATACGCAATCAGCTATCCAGGCCGGTGTTTTGTATGGTATTGTGTTAGAGATAGATGGATATATCGAACGGCTTATGCTAAAATATCCTAAACTTTCAGTATTTTTAACAGGAGGCAGTGCCGTTCTCTTTGATAACAAGTTAAAAAGTCGCATCTTTGCAGATAAAAATTTAGTATTAACAGGACTCAATCGAATATTACAACATAATGTTAAATAAAATACAAGCGGTTTTATTGGTTTTTCTTCTTTTCTTTGTTCAATTGTCTGTTGGTCAGAATAATACCAATTCACCTTATACGCGTTACGGTTATGGAGAGCTGGTAGATGTCAATTCCGCGGAACAACGTGCCATGGGAGGAACAGCTATCGGGATGAGAAACGGAAGTTCAATAAACGCCGCCAATCCTGCATCTTACAGTGTGGTGGACTCTACCACTTTCATGTTTGATGTCGGGTTGACCGGCTTGTTTTCGAGATTCTCCGATCCGAATGGAAGTAAAACAACTTTTAATTCTAATCTGGAATATGTGAACTTGCAATTTCCGGTTACCAAATGGTTGGGTTTTAGTGCCGGTATGTTGCCTTATTCTTTCTCAGGATATGATTTCCATGATACCGACTCTGTGTTGATGCCGGGAAATAATTCAAATCCCGCTTATGCCTACTACACCCGGAAATATATGGGTACAGGGGGTATCAGCCAGGTTTACTCCGGAATCGGATTGAAATTGTTCAATCACGTTTCTCTGGGATTGAATGCGTATTATATGTTCGGAGATGTTACAAACAGCCGTGCAGTTGCATTTTCCAATGACGGGTTTAGTTCCTCCACGTCCATTCAAAATAATGCAATCTCGGTAAGTAACTTCAGGTTTAGGTATGGAGTCCAGTTTTTTCATACTTTCAAGGATAAACACGATGTGACCCTGGGATTGATTTATGAGAATAAGGCTCCGTTTAATGGTAAATTTATTCAGTACAACCTGGCTGTTCCTACAGATACGATTACTTACGGCCACCATTTTGAATTGCCGCAGATGTTAGGAGTAGGGTTGAATTATACTTTCAATAAGAAACTTACATTATCCGCCGATTATTCGATGCAACAATGGGGCGATGCCTTGTTTTTCGGAAAGACGGACAGTTTAAGCAACAGAACCAAAATAGCTTTGGGAGCAGAATATATACCTGACCCCAGAGGAAATCGTTATACCGATAGAATTCGTTATCGTGCCGGATTAAACCTGCATGATCCTTATTATAAAATTCCCGGGACGAACCCGGTTAAAAACTTTGGTATAACTTTTGGCGTAGGTTTACCGTTGCGTACCAGTAACACCATGTTGAATGCTTCCTTTGAATATGGAAAATCAGGTGAAAGAAGCGTATTCAGAGAAGATTATTTTAAATTTACATTGAACGCAACTTTTAATGAGAACTGGTTCTTTAAAAGAAAATTATAAAAATCTGAGAAATAAAATAAGTGTATGAAAAAGCTAATTGTATTGATGTTGAGCATCGTCGTTTTAACAAACTGTTATGCTCAGAGAAAATCTAAAAAAGCCGCTAAAGAAGAAGTGGCTCCGCAAACAGAAGTGGTGGCGCCACAGCCGGCCGAACAGCCGGAAGTGCCTGTTGTAACCGAAGAATGTCTGGTTAACCTGAGTTTATTTAATGAGTCGGCGAAAAATAAACAGTATGCCGATGCCGTAAATTCATGGAATCAGGTGTTTGAGAACTGCCCGAATGCCAACCGTGCCGTTTATACCCACGGTCGTAACATTTTGCACTGGCAACTGAGTCAGGCAAAAGATGAGGCAACGTATCAGAAATTATTTGAAAAACTGATGTTCATGTTCGATCAGCGCATGAAGTATTTCGGTGACGATCAGCGTTATCCTACTCCGTGGATCAAAGGGTTAAAAGCGTTGGATTATATCGTGTTTGCTAAAAATGACGATTTAATGAAACCTGCCTATCAGTGGATGGAAGAATCTATTGATGGATTGGGTGAGAATACTGAGATTGAAGTTATCCGTCAATTTGTAGTGTTGTCAGATAAAATTTATGCTGTCGATAAAACACATGGTGAAAAATATATCTCAGATTATCTCAAAGCAAACGAAATATTAGAAAATCTGAGTAAAAGTTCGGATTCTAACCTTGCAGCACAGGCAGCACAATATAAAAATGGACTGGACATCGTTTTTGCACAGAGTGGAGCAGCAGACTGTGCAACGCTGGATAATTTATATAAAACGAAAATTCAGGAAAATAAATCAGACTTAAGTTACCTGAACAAAATTATTTCATTTTACAGAATTGTAAAATGTACTGAATCTCCGGTATACTTTGACGCTGCGGTGTTGGCTCACAAAATTCAGCCTTCAGCTGAATCTGCCAGTGCCCTCGCCTCTATGTCTTTTACCCAGGAGAAATTTGAAAGTGCAATTAATTATTATGAAGAAGCTACCCGTTTAAGTAATAATGATATTGACAAAGCAGATTTTCAATATACGATTGCACAGATTTATTATTCCAAGCTCGGGAATTATCCGCGTACTAAAACACATGCACTCAATTCACTCGAATTTAATCCGGCGAATGGTAAAGCACACATGATTATTGGATTGGCTTATGCTGGTGCTAAAGGGATTTTTGACGATCCGGTACTTTCAAAAACAATTTATTGGGTTGCAGTTGATAGGTTAAACAAAGCGAAACAGGTTGACCCGACATTAGCAGAAGATGTTAACAAACTGATTTCTTCATACAGTCGTCATTTCCCATCAAAAGAAGATATTTTCTTTAAACCTGAATTGCAGGATGGAAAATCATTCTACGTGGGTGGTTGGATTGGTGAATCAACAATTTGCAGATAAACATTGAAAACAGCTGAAAAGCAATATGTTGTAAAAAGTATGACAACCGCCCTTTCGGTGGTTGTTGTGCTTTTTTTGCTTTTTTCCTGCACTTCCAATGTTCCTGAACAGATAGACCCGGTGCAAAACCGGGCTGATTTTCCACGCTTGCATTCAATGGATGTCAGTACGGTGATATCGGATTCGGGTATCACGAGGTATCGCATCGTAACACCTCAATGGGATATATACGACCGCTCAAGTCAGCCTTACTGGGAGTTTCCTTATGGTGTACATTTCGAACGGTTCGACGAACAATTGGTAATCGATGCCAATATCCACAGTGAGTATGCGAAATACCTCGAAAATGAACAAATCTGGGAGTTGAGAGGAAACGTGAGGGCGACCAATATCAAAGGTGAATTGTTTGAAACAGAACAGCTTTTCTGGGAACAGAAAAGTGAGAAAATATACTCCGACAGCCTGATAAAGATAACCCAGGAAGATTATATCATCATTGGAAAGGGTTTTGAATCGAATCAGGAAATGACGAAATATCAGGTGAAACAAACGCAGGGTGTGATTCCGGTGAATGAGTGAGGTTGACGGTCTAAAGTCTTAATGCTTATATGGCTTATATGGTTTAAAAGTTTAGAGGTATACATGCTGAAGAATTTTTACATATTGTTTTTACTGATGTTGTTCCCGGTTGTATTATCGGGCAATGATGCTGCTGTTGGTAAAAAAGTGAAAGCTTCTGTAAAAACATGGAGAATCGCGGATGCGTTCGCAACTGTTGATTCTATTCCTGTCGATACCTTACATCTGAATTTTCAGAACGATAACCACATCGACCGTTACAGTATTTCCAATGCTTTTCGGGGCAACCTGGGTTCCCCGATTCAACCTAAAATCTATTTCGACCGGCCGGAGCAGGATGAATTTATTTTTGCAGATGCCTATTATCCCTATATGCGTAGGGTTGAGTCGGCCACATTTTATAATACCACGACTCCTTTTTCAAGTCTGTATTATCTTTCCGGCGGTACCAATTATTACGAAGATGAGCAAATTCGATTTTTGTTTTCGGCTAATGCCAACAAGAAATTAAATATCGGTACTACGCTTGATTATATTTATGCAAGGGGAGAATACGCTAACCTGGCGGCCAAAAGATTTGCCGGGTCTTTATTCGGGACTTACGATGGAAAAAAATATAAAGCGACCGCTTTTTTTAGTGCGAACAATCATAGCCATTACGAGAATGGGGGGATTCAGGACACATCCTATATCAATGGCTCCATACAATATCCCTCGTATAACATCCCGGTAAATATCAATGGATATGCTAATTTCAAGCATAACCAGGCCTTTTATAACCATCAGTATAGCATCGGTATAGAAAGGGCAATAAGAATAAATCCGGATTCGGTTACAATTGAATATGTGCCGGTCACTATTTTTGCACACACTGTACGGTTGGATGACATGAGGAAGCGTTATTATGAGCAATCGGTTGAAAAGGATTTTTATGCCAATACATACCTGCCTCATACTGAAACCAACGATACGGCATCGCTGTTGAAACTGAGTAACCGCGTTTCAGTGAGTATGGCTGAAGAGTTTAATAAATGGCTTAAATTCGGACTGACCGCTTATCTTGAAAACGATTATCTCAGGTACGGTTATTTAATTGACAGTGTGTTAACCCACAGAAACCAGTCGAATACACGGGTAGGAGGGGTGTTGTCGAAAAATCAGGGAGATTTATTACGTTATAACATCACCGGCGAACTGACCTTCCTGGGACCCAAAGCCGGCGATATGATGCTGGACGGAAACCTGAGCAGTTATTTCAATTTGTTTAAGCAAAAAATAAACCTGATTGCACATGGGTATGTAAAAAGACAAAATCCGTCAGATTTCCTGAATTTTTATCATTCCAACCACTTCCGTTGGCAACGGAATTTTGCAGCCATGTACAAAACTCGTCTCGGTGGAACATTCGCCATTCCCACACTCGGATTTGATTTCAATCTTTCGGTTGATAACCTGACGGATATGGTTTATTTTGATAAAGATGCTTTACCGCAACAGTATAATGGTAATATTCAGGTAGTGGCCGCTAACCTGAAACAGGATTTCCGGGTGGGAAGTTTCGCGCTTGAGAATAATGTTGTGTATCAGTTAAGCTCCAATCAGGCGGTGTTGCCTTTGCCCGAGATTGCCTTGTATCACAATTTATATTATCATGGACTGTGGTTCAAGGTGCTTAGCATGCAGATAGGCGCTGATGTGCGTTATCATACAGCGTATTACGCACCCTCGTATATGCCGGCAACCGGACAGTTTTTTGTGCAGGACAAGATGAAAATAGGGAATTATCCGGTCATGAATGTATATATTAATGCCCATTTGAAACGAACCCGTTTTTTTATACAGTATTACCACCTGAATCAGTTGTTTATGCAGGGTGATTATTATTCAATGCCGTATTATCCGATTAATCCGGCTACACTGAAAATGGGGCTAACCTGGAACTTCTACGATTGAACATCTTGCAATGAAGAATTGTTTCATTAAAATAATGCGAAAACAGACTATCATCTGGATAATTGCTGTACTTTTGGTACTGGTACTGCTGATTTGGTTAGGGAAAACCAGATCAGTCAGGGATTTGCCTGAAATACAGGAAGAGGGTCGTATGTCGGTGCTGATTGAGTCGGGAGAACATGGTTTTACGCGTGACAGTATGCATGTGTATGGTTTTCAGTATGAACTAATCAGAAGATTTACGGATTCGCTGGGTGTTGAACTGGTTGTTATTAACGAGGATAAAACCAGGGATGGCATGCGTGAACTTACAAACGGAGCCTGTGATGTACTGGTTTCCCTGCGACCGGTAATGATTGATTCTGTCAGGTCGGTTGTGAGTTTGAATCCGATACTGTCGACCCGCCTGATGCTTGCGCAACAAACAGATTCTACAGGAAAATTGCTTATCAGTAAACAGTATGAGTTGGATGGTGATACCCTGACCGTGATGAAAAACACGCCTTTTATGGTCAGACTGGGATACCTGGCTGAGGAGTTGGCAATCAACCTGACCATAAATGATATTGCAGTGGATAGTCCGGATGAAATTGTCAAATTAGTAAATGATAAGCAAATAAAATATACAATTTGTCCCGAATACCTGACCGGTAGATTTAAAGCCCGGTATGCAGATGTTGATTTCAGTGTACCTCTCAGTTTTAAACAGGATTTAACCTGGACAGTAAACAGAAAATCACCGGAGTTGCAAAAACGCTTGAATGTGTTTTTGGATGGGTTTATTGGAACAGCAGAATTTGTAACGCTGTATAATAAATACTTTAGCCAATCACTAACCACTAACCACTAACCACTATAAACTTATTTAGTTATGCCAGTAAATATACCCGCAACATTACCTGCAGTTGATTTGTTAAGGAATGAGAATATTTTCGTAATGGATTCTGACCGGGCATCTCATCAGGAGATTCGTCCGCTTAAAATAGTGATTCTGAATTTGATGCCCATCAAGATTACAACAGAAACCGATTTAATCCGTCTGCTGTCGAATACACCCCTGCAGATTGAACTTGATTTGTTGCAGATGGACAGTCACGAATGCAAGAATACACCCGTGGAACACATGATGACGTTCTACAAGAATTTCGATGAAATTCGCAAGAGTAATTACGACGGCATGATTATCACCGGCGCTCCTGTAGAGCACTTACCTTTCGAGGATGTTGACTACTGGAATGAATTAACGGAAATCTTCGATTGGGCTAAAAAGCATGTGACATCCACTTTCTTTATTTGCTGGGCGGCTCAGGCCGGCTTATACTATCATTACGGCATACCGAAATACATGCTGAATAAAAAGATGTTCGGAGTATTCGAGCATCATATTCATAATCCGCAAAATCCCATTTTCAGGGGATTTGACGATGTGTTTTATGTTCCTCACAGCAGGCATACCGAAGTACGTTCAGAAGATATTCTCAAAGTGCCGGAACTGACAATTTTATCGGAATCGTCAGAATCGGGTGTTTATATGGTAATGGCACGAAATGGTCGTGAGTTTTTCGTTACCGGTCACTCAGAGTATTCACCGTTGACATTAGATGGGGAGTATAAAAGAGATTTGGCAAAGGGATTACCCATCGATTTGCCATTGAATTACTATCAGGATAACAACCCCGATTTGAGTCCGCAGGTACGTTGGCGCAGTCATGCCAATCTGCTCATTACAAATTGGTTGAACTATTTTGTTTATCAGGAAACACCGTACGATCTATCCCAGATTGAATAGTATTTATGAGAAAAATTGAATTGCTGGCTCCTGCAAAGAACCTGGCCTGTGGCATTGCAGCAGTAGATCACGGGGCGGATGCCATATACATTGGCGCTTCCCGTTTCGGAGCAAGAGCAGCAGCCGGTAATTCGGTGAAAGATATTGCTACATTAATTCAATATGCGCATCGCTTCAGGGTGAAGGTGTATGTGACGCTCAATACCATCCTGACAGATGATCAGTTGGAAGATGCCGAAAAATTGATTTGGGAGTTGCATGAGATTGGTGCGGATGCGATTATCATACAGGATATGGGTATTCTGCAAATGAAACTTCCGTCGGTGGTGTTACATGCCAGCACGCAAACCGACAATCGCACGGTGCAAAAAGTAAAGTTTTTACAGGATGCCGGTTTATCGCGGGTAGTCTTAGCTCGTGAACTCACCTTAGAGCAGATCCGTTCCATCGCTTCTCAAACGCAGGTTGAACTGGAAGTTTTTGTGCATGGCGCCCTTTGCGTAAGTTACAGCGGACAGTGCTACATCAGTGAAGCGATGACAGGCCGCAGTGCCAACAGAGGTGCTTGTGCGCAATACTGCCGGTTACCCTATACCTTGTACGATGCAAACGGAACTGTTTTGCAACAGGATAAACATTTACTTTCGCTGAAAGACTTAGATTTGTCGGCGCACCTCGAAGAATTGATGGATGCCGGAGTGACTTCCTTCAAGATAGAAGGAAGATTGAAAGACGAAGATTACGTGAAGAATATCACGGCATATTACCGTAAAAAGATAGATGCTATACTGAATACTTCCGGGAAAGGTAAATATAAACGTGCATCCTCCGGTACAACATCTTTCCATTTTGAACCCAATCCGGTTAAAAGTTTCAGGCGATCATCAACAGATTATTTTTTGCTGGGTCGTCACAATGGCATCATTCAACCCGAAACGCCAAAGTCAACCGGAGAGAAAATAGGCATCATCTCAGGAATTGGCAGAAATTACTTAGAAGTTAAAACCTCGGCAGTACTGCACAATGGCGATGGACTCAGTTTTATCAATGAAAAAGGAGTTTTGGAAGGTTTTCGCATCAACAGGGTAGAGGGAAATCGTATTTTTCTGATGGAAATACCCGAAATCAAGCCAGGAACGGAGATTTACAGGAACTTCGACCATGCATTTGATCAATTGCTGAAAGGCAAAACTTCGGAAAGAAAGATTGCAGCCCGCATGCGTTTCGAAGAAATAACGGATGGATTCTCTATACAGTTGGAAGATGAAGATGGTGTGTGCGTAACCAGACAATTTGTATGTGAGAAACAATTGGCCAGACAAACAGAGAAAGTGCTTGAAAATATCAAATTACAGTTGTCCAAGACCGGTCAGACTATTTTTTCGGTGGAAGATGTTCAAATCAACATCCAACAGCCCTGGTTTTTTCCGGCTTCGGTATTGAACGAATGGCGTAGGATAGCTTTTGATGCATTGGAAACAGCCCGTTTGGAGTCGTACGAAAGAGAACAACCGGCCACCGGAAAGAACCCCGAATATCCATCGAAACAACTTACTTATACCGGCAATGTGACCAACCGCTTAGCCCGGCAGTTTTATGAATCCTGTGGTGTAACCGACATTGCACCCGGATTTGAAATCAAAGCAGAAAAGGGAGTGCCGCTTATGTTCACCAAACACTGCATCAAATACGAAATGGGCTGGTGTCCCCGCGAAGGAGGAAAATCCCCCTTCGCCGAGCCTTATTACCTTCAACACAAAGATCAACGATTTGAACTCAAATTCGATTGTGTGAAATGTGAGATGTTAGTTAGTGGATAAACTATTTTTTTCCAAATTCAGCAAGCCTTATCCCGATAGTTAATTTCAATACCGGATAAATCGGATATGGCTTCAATAGGTCATTAAGATCGTTCATCTGAGTGTCCAGGTTTGCTTGCAAATCATTCCGTATATTGTTCATCTCGGTTTCTACCTGTTGTTTTTGCGACTGGCTGGGTGTGGCTCCTCCGTAGTCGATGTTGTCGGCTATAAAACCAACTGGCAATTGAGCCGCCATTACGAAAGCTCCGGTATAGTACGCTCCAACTTCGAGTCCGAATGAAACGCCACTTTTACGAGGAACAAAGCTACCTAAACCGACCCCAACATACGGAGCAGTTTTTGAAGTGGGTTTTATGTTGATGACAAAGTCGCCAATTTTATCCTGCGGAATAAAAGGATTGACCGTATTTCCATTAACATTCTGACTGGGAAGCTGTAAGTCAGAAGTAGGAGAA
>JAKIYP010000145.1 GCA_022708505.1 Bacteroidota bacterium | reverse complement strand
CCTTTCTGCAGGCTTGTGCCTGTAATTGAAGCAAAGGAGGCAAAGAAGTCAACCTGAGAAATTAGTCCCGGATTGATATCCCCTGGTTTATTCAGACCTTTTGGCCAGCGTACAATCAAAGGAACTCTTGTGCCGGCTTCATAGATGCTGTATTTACCTGCCCTCAGATTGGCCGCCGGTTTGTGTTTTCCAAGCAATTCTTTAGCCTTATCATGATATCCGTCATCAACAACAGGCCCATTGTCGCTGGTGACTATAACGATGGTGTTGTCGGCAATTCCAAGGCTATCCAGTACATGCATAATCCTTCCTACACTGAAATCGAACGATAATATCGCATCTCCGCGATCGCCCATGCCTGATAATCCTTTGAAACGGGGATGTGGCACCCGTGGCACATGGATGTCATGTGTGCCGAAATATAAAAAGAAGGATTTTTCCTGATTTTTGATTATGAATTCACTTGCTTTATTGGTAATGTTATCTGCTATTTCTTCATCTTTCCACAGGGCTGACTTTCCTCCTTTCATATAACCGATGCGCGAAATACCATTGATGATCGACTGATCGTGTCCCTGCGAAGGATGTAATTTCAGCAGTTCAGGATTAGTGAGGGCCGTAGGCTCTCCTTCAAAAGGTGCCGTGTAGCTGACTTCAATCGGATCATCGGGATCAAGATTGACCACCCTGCCGTTTTCAATGTAGACACAAGGAACACGGTCGCCGGTCGCTGCCATGATGTATGAATAATCGAAACCGATGTCGCTCAGGTTAGGACTCACAAGTCCGTTCCAGTTTTGTTTTCCACGTTCTCCTCCGAGACCTAAATGCCATTTACCAATGGCGCCTGTTGTGTATCCCGACGATTTAAACATGTCGGGCATTGTAAATTGTTCCGGACTGATTAACATGGGTGCATCACCTGCTGCAATGCCGGTTCCTTCTTTTCTCCATGGATACATGCCGGTAAGCATACCATAGCGCGAAGGGGTACTGGTTGCCGAAGTGGCGTAGCAACTGACGAACCGGACGCCTTCTTTTGCCAATCTGTCTGTATTGGGAGTGGAAATGGTAGTTGTACCAAGCCAGCTTAAATCTCCGTATCCGATGTCATCGGCCATGATGATGATGACATTGGGTTGACTGTCAGTTTGTTTGTCGGGTGTCACACATGAGGCTAATGCGGCAAAAGCCGGAAATACGCTTGATTTTTTCGAAATTCTCATAAGGATATTATAAAAGGTGTTTTTGTAATGATTATAATTCAAATCAGAGAACGAGACAAAATTATATATTTATTTGTTATAAGCGTCAGGAAGATTCAGTGTTAAATGTTAATTGGACAAAAGGAGGGTATATATGAACAAAATTATACCTTATCATTGCAGATTGACAATGAAATATCTGTATATTTGTCAAACTTATCGTAGGTAAATACAGAATTAAAACTGAGGTTATGCGTTGCAAATTCTTACTTGTCGTGCTTTTTTTGCTTCTTATCAACATACCGGTTCGGCCGGCTGATGATATTTATTTCTCCAAGATTGGCATTGAGCAGGGATTGTCCCAACTTTCTGTCATGACCATTTATCAGGATGAATTGGGGATATTGTGGTTTGGCACACGGGAAGGTATCAGTCGATATAACGGGAACTCAATGGAATTAATTAAACCAGTGTTGAACGACAGTAACTCATTAAACGGAAGCTTGGTTAAAAATATCTGCGGAAACAAAAATGGCCAGGTTTTCATTCACAGTCAAAATGGCATTAATGTGTACGATATACCAACTGGTAAAATGAGTATCATTCAACGTGACAATGTGGATGCTATAGCTTACGGGGTCAGAAATCTTTGGTTCTCCGAAGGGAATAAACTATACACTTGGCAGGGAGGTGAAAAAACACTGTATCTCAAAATGGATGAAATTAAATCGCCTATCCGGGCAATCTTACAAACTTCGGATCAACGTATCGTTGTAGGAACATTATCATCAGGTGTGTATATTATTGATCAGAATAAAAAACACAGGTTGGTAATTCCGGATTGCAGCCAGGTTTCTTCTTTGTTTGAAGATGAAAAGAAAAACATTTGGGTGGGAACGTGGCAGGATGGTTTGTTCAAAATTGAAAGAAACGGCAATATTCGAAACTACAAGCATGATGAACGTAATAAAACGGCTATCTCGTCAAACTTTGTTCGTGCAATTTGTCAGGATAACAATCATTTTCTGTGGGTTGGAACCCGCAGGGGATTAGATAAAATGAATATCGATTCGGAAATATTTAGTCATTACCAGTCAGGAGGGACTCCTTCCCTTGAATTATCCAATGAATCGGTATGGTCACTTTTCAAAGACTCACAGGGAACCATTTGGGTGGGTACATATTTCG
>JAKIYP010000066.1 GCA_022708505.1 Bacteroidota bacterium | reverse complement strand
ACATTAGGATTAACCCTTTTTGAGAAAATGCCTATAAATGAGATATTTAATAAATCTGTCAATGAGCGAATTTCCGAGAAATATCCTATGTTATTCAATATCAATGACTTTTAACGGGACACTAGTGTTATTTTATCTTTCGCAAAAAATAACCTGATGGAAAAAATTGCGAAAAATGAAGTAATTGATCTTGTAATCGATTTACTTAATCATACGGGGAAGGAAATTACGGATGAGGAAAGAATGGAGCAGCTGAAGTATGCTTCACTGGTGAAAAATGAAAATGATAAGGCATTGCTCACCAGGATGCTGGACGAATCCTCACAAATCAGGAATAACAGGAAACTCGCCCGAAGGATGAAGTATTTGCTGGATCTTTATGGAATTCCGGCTTTCTTTAATCGCTTTGATTCGATGTTGATGTGGCTTTTTACTAAATTCGGCTTTATGTTTGATTTTATAGCCATGCCTGTTTTCAGGAAGAAATTGCGTAATGATACCTCGAAAGTGATTGTCAATGAAAAACCAACGGTTTTTTACAACCATCTTAAAGCACGAAAAATAGAAAAAATCGGTCAGAATGTCAATATCTTAGGTGAAGTTGTGCTGGGTGACAAAGAAGCGGATGATCGTTACCATCATTACCTTAAAGCGCTTGAAAATCCGCAGATTAATTATATTTCCATCAAAATTTCCGGTATTTATGCTCAGATTACGCCACTGAACTACGAGCACAACAAAATAGAACTGATCAATCGTTTGTCGGCTATTTTCAGAAAGGCAATTGAAAATCCGTATAAAGATGAAAGTGGTTTTCTCAAACCCAAGTTTGTCAATCTCGACATGGAGGAATATAAAGACACCCGCCTTACGCTTGATGTGTATAAAGAGACATTGAGTCTTTCTGAATTTAAAAATTATACGGCAGGTATTGTAGTGCAAACCTATTTGCCTGATGCCTGGAGTTTTCAGTCAAAACTACTTGATTTTGCTCATAAAAGGGTGATGAATGGAGGAGCCCACCTGAAAATGAGATTGGTAAAAGGAGCTAATTTAGCTATGGAGACAGTGATATCTTCTTTAAAAGGATGGGAGAATCCGGTATACGATAATAAAACTGATGTAGATGCCAACTACCTGAAACTACTTGACCGCGCGTTGCTGCCTGATAATGCTTCTGTGATGCATATCGGGGTGGCATCACATAATTTGTTTACGATTGCGTATGCTCATTTGTTGTCGAAACGTTATGAGGTGGAAGCTTTTCTAAGCTTCGAAATGCTGGAAGGTATGGCAAATTATCTTCCACGGGTTCTTAAGTCAATTAATAAACAAATTATCTTATACACGCCTGTTGTCAGCGATAAGAATTTCCTGAATGCTGTGGCTTATTTGGTCAGGCGGTTGGATGAGAATACAGGAAAAGATAACTTTTTAAGCTATTCTTTTGATTTGCAGTATGGAAGTGAAGCCTGGAACATGCTGAAAAATCAGTTTGAATGTGCCTATGACAGAAAGGATACGGTGAGTATTCATCCCAAAAGAACACAAAACCGGCTAAATAAGCAGGAAATGCGACCTGAAATGCGGGTGTTTGCAAATGAACCGGATACAAATTTTGATTTGATACCCAATAAAATCTGGGCTGCCGGAATCAGAAAAAAATGGAAAAAGAAAGCAGAAGATGAAAAATATGAAATTCCGGTCCAAATAGGTGCGCAATTCGTAAAAACGAATGTGCTGCAGACCTATCCGGATCATAATCAACAGGACAAAGTAACAGTATGTGTGGTACATCAGGTCGGTTTGGATCAACTAAAAGAAATTGTTCAGATTGCTGAGGATGACCAGGCTGGATGGAGTAATTTATCTTTTGCGGAAATTAAGGCCGTTTTGCACCGTACAGCAGATAGGTTGTCGGACAAACGTGGAGATTTGATTGGTTGTATGTCGGCTATCACCGGAAAGACCTTTTATGAAGGCGATGTGGAGGTTTCGGAAGCAATTGACTTTTGCCGTTATTATCCTTTGTCGCTGGAATCATTCTACAGCCTTGAGTCAGTAGAGTTTACCACTAAAGGAGTGGTGTTGGTGATACCACCCTGGAATTTTCCAACAGCGATACCAGTTGGTGGTGTGGCTGCTGCTCTGGCAGGTGGAAACCGTGTGATTTTGAAGCCGGCGACAGTTGCTTTCCCGATTGCCTGGGAGTTTGCACAATGTTTTTGGGATGCCGGAGTGCCAAAAGAAGCGTTGCAGCTTGTTTGCCCCGATAGCCGTGAATCGTTGAGCTACCTGGTGAGTCACCCGGTAATCAAACATATTATTTTTACCGGGGGTACAGACACCGCATTGAAAATCATGGAGATGAATCCCCGTTGTCCGATTTCAGCGGAAACAGGAGGGAAAAATGCCATGATTTTAACCTCGTCATGCGACCGTGACCATGCGATACAGAATATACTGACTTCGGCTTTCAGTAATGCCGGTCAAAAATGCTCTGCCTGTTCATTGTTGATTCTGGAGAAGGATATTTATCAGGACGAAACTTTCAGGGAAAAGCTGAAGGATGCTGTGTTGAGTTTGCATGCCGGCAGCGTCTGGGAGCCGGCGAATATTGTAGGCCCCATGGTGACAAATAAAAATGATAAACTGTTGAAGGCCTTCGAACTGGAGCCCGGAGAAGAGTGGTTGGTTGAGCCTGTTTTTGCCGACGAAAAGCAGTACATGTTAAAGCCTGCGGTCAAATGGGGAGTAAAAGCGGAAAGTTATACCTTCAGGACAGAGCTGTTTGCTCCTCTGCTGGCTGTAGTTTGCATGGAGAATCTGGAGCATGGAATACAGTTGGTAAACAGGACAGAATACGGACTTACATCCGGACTACAGAGTTTGGATGAAAGAGAACATGCTATCTGGACAGAGAAGATTCAGGCGGGAAATCTATACATAAACAGAGGAATTACGGGTGCTATTGTAAGCCGGCAACCATTCGGTGGAATGAAACGATCTGCTTTCGGGGCTGGAATCAAGGCAGGTGGACCCAATTATGCCTTATCTTTTCTTAATATTAAGGAAAAGGAAAAACAATTATCTACCGTTGTTGCGCGTGAATTAAATGTCCTGATTTCAGATAAAATCATTGATTTTGAGGATGCAACAAGGTTAAGTAAGGCAATGCATAGTTTCCGGCATGCTTGTGATACTGAGTTTTTGTTGGAAAAAGATGTCCACAATATTCACGGGGAAAGGAATATTTTACGATATTTGCCTGTTCAAAAGATGGTTTTCAGAATTTATCCTGATGATAAACCGGTTGATATCTTGCTTGTATTGTCAGCAGCAGCTGTTTTAGAGGTACCCTTGATAATCAGTTGTGCTTCTTTGTTCTCATTTTCAGAGAAATTGAAAACAATCCACCCTGATATCGGGTTTAAATATGAGAACGACCAGTCGTTTATCCTGAACTTGTCTCGATATGAACGAATCAGGACATGTGGTCCGGATCTTCCGGAATCATTGTATCATGCAGCTGCCTCAGCTGGGATATACATTGCGAATGCAAAACCGGTAGTCGAAGGAAGAGTCGAATTATTACATTATTTACGGGAACAAAGTATAAGTTACGAATATCACAGGTATGGGAATATTATCAAAAGCTAAAACAAAAATTGTATTTGTCGGAATTGGTGGAGTAGGGGGTTATTATGGCGGATTAGTTTCGCATTATGCTGAGAAGAATCCTGATATTGCTGTCTGTTTCGTTGCAAGGGGAGCCAATCTTGAGGCTATTCGTGAGAATGGTCTGCAGGTGAGCGATGAACACCGACGTTTTGTGACTCATCCGGCAATTGCAACTGATAAAGTCGAAGAGATTGGAAAAGCAGATTACATCGTGTTGGCTACGAAGAGTTATGATTTAGATGCTACCATGCTGCAAATCAAACCTATGGTATCGCCCGAAACGATTATACTGCCATTGTTGAATGGCATTGACAATACGGCCAGACTAAGAGCTTACTTTCCTGATAATGAAGTTTGGTACGGCTGCGTTTACATCATCACACGCCTGATTGCTCCCGGGATCATTGAAGATTCAGGCAATGTGCATTTTATGCATTTCGGGCATGAAAAGAAAGTCTCAGAACAGTTGCTTTTTATTGAAGATTTGTTTTTAAAATCGGGTATTGAAGTTGCCCGCAAAGAGGAACCTGTAAAAGCCATTTGGCGTAAGTTTTTTTATATTTCAACAACGGCCGCGCTCACCACTTACCTGAATGCCGATTTCAGGAGTCTGGTTTGGGATGAAGATAAAAAACCACTCTATCTGGAGATCATGCAGGAATTGTTCGCTATTTCTGAGGCTGAAGGAGTTGGGCTTTATGACGGCATAATTGATGACATGCTGAAATACGGTGGCAGTCTTCCTGCCGGCAGCACTTCCTCGATGAACAGTGATTACTTAGCCGGCAGGCGCACCGAAGTTGAAACGCTGATTGGCGTTGTGGTCAGGCTCGGTCAAAAGCACGGCATACCCACGCCTGTATATTCAAAAGTGTATGAAAAGCTGAGAAACTGATTACCGACAAACTATGCCTGATTATTTTCCTGTTCAGTTTTTATTAACTCGCGGGCAATTTCAAACATGTATTTTTTAGCAGCCTCATACTCGTTAGGTATAATACCATCAAGAATAGCATCCTTGATTTTTGTCTTGATTTCACCCACGATGGCACAGGCAGGGAGATTGAAAGTCTCCATAATTTCTTTTCCATCAATGGGTGGCTGAAAATTACGTACCCGGTCTTTTTCTTCTATCTCTTTCAGTTTCTGTCTCACAAGTTGGAAGTTAGCCCTGAAGCGCTTCACTTTCTCCGGATTCTTTGAAGTGATGTCGGCTTCACACAGCATCATCAGATCATCAATATCATCACCTGCATCGAACAACAAACGTCTCACGGCTGAATCTGTCACTTCATCTTCGCTGAGTACAATGGGTCGCATGTGCAGCGAAACCATTTTCTGTACGTATTTCATTTTCTCGTTCTGCGGCAATTTCATCTTGCGGAAAATCCCCGGAATCATTTTCTCTCCCACGTAATTGTGGTTGTGAAATGTCCATCCGAGTCTGTTATCGAAACGTTTGGTACGAGGTTTTCCAATGTCGTGGAGTAAAGCCGACCAGCGCAACCAGAGATTATCTGTCTTTTCACACAAGCCATCGAGCACGGCCAGCGTATGATAAAAATTGTCTTTGTGACCAATACCTTCTTTTGTTTCAGCTCCTTTGAGTGCCAACAGTTCAGGGAAAATCAATTCCAGTAATCCTGTTTTCTCCAGTAAAATAAATCCTACTGAAGGCTTGCGCGACAGCATGATTTTATTCAATTCATCCGCGATACGTTCTTTGGAGATGATGGCTATACGTTCTTTATTCCTTAATATTGCATCGAAGGTGTTGGTTTCAAGAAAGAATCCCAGTTGTGCAGAAAAACGAATGCCTCGCATCATGCGAAGCGGATCGTCGGAAAAGGTGATGTCGGGGTTTAAGGGCGTCCGGATGACAAAGTTTTTAAGGTCTTCCAATCCGTTAAACGGGTCAACAAGTTCTCCGTAGGTTGCTTTATTCAAGCTAAGCGCCAACGCGTTGATGGTGAAATCACGCCGGTTTTGATCGTCCTCCAGCGTGCCATCTTCAACAATCGGTTTACGTGATTCACTGCGGTACGATTCTTTTCTGGCGCCAACAAATTCAATTTCAATATCTTTGTATTTAATTTGCGCGGTGCCAAAATTCTTGAATACAGTCAGATTGGCTTTCTTGCCGAGTTTTGCCGTAACTTTTTCTGCCAGCTCAATTCCGCTGCCAACGACAACAATATCAATGTCCTTGGAAGCTCTTTTTAAAAAAATATCCCGGACATAGCCACCGATTACGTAGCAGGCTTTTTTGTTTTCGTCGGCTATGTCAGAGATGAGGTGAAATATCTTGTTGTTTAAATGTTCTATCATCAGTAGGGAAACGTGTAAATCGTCTTTAAATTTCCGCAAAGATACGACATTTTACTTATTTCCCGGAAACCTTCGCTTTTCTTACTTTCAGTTTTTTTACTTCCTCTTCGAGTGTTGCAATTTCTTTCTCCTGATGGGTAATGGTTGTCAGTAATTCATTTAATTCTTCATTGTCGATACCGGATGGGAACTGAGCATTAACCCGATCCATAAAATCGGCCAGCACATTCATGTAGTTTACAAAAGCATCGTAAGGCGATTCATACTGACTGCCATAAGCTTCTTTGTGACTCATATATCGGAAGTGATCGCTGGTTTGCAGCATCAGCCAATCGTGCAGCAAAGGTTTGTCGTTGCACATGCGTACGCGTACACCTACGCTATACAGTTTCTCCAGCGCTTCATGCTGCAAATCATTACCGTTCCACGGACTCAGGTCTTTTTCATGTCCCCACCAGCTAATCGGAAATGGAACCAGCAAACTACCTGTCGGTTCATTTTTCTTACCAATCTCGGATGGAAGAGCAAAGCCAATCTGGTGCTCCATTGCATGATAAGGAATGGCCTTCAGAA
This sequence comes from Bacteroidota bacterium, assembly GCA_022708505.1. Classification (GTDB taxonomy): domain Bacteria; phylum Bacteroidota; class Bacteroidia; order Bacteroidales; family Paludibacteraceae; genus Paludibacter. The sequence goes on along the minus strand of JAKIYP010000066.1, from coordinate 4,828 downwards.
ATTCAAAAATGCCGGTTTCATGACGTTGTACCATTCCGAGAGATTCATAACCCATCCAGATGTTAAATACTTTTTCTTCTGAAGGTGCTGATGAAATCCAGCCAATGAATTTTTCTGCTGTGAGCGGATAGTCTGCCCAGGAAGGATTTGAAAAACGCATGAAAATATCTTCGGATAACTTGCTGTTCCTTACTAATAATTTCAATTTGTTGAGATAGGCATGGGAATATACAAAATTCGGACTTTTCCATCCCATAACATGTTTGGCTTCTTCAATCAAAACGGTTTTGAAGCCCATATCGACAATTTTCTCACCAACCTCATCCGAATAGATCAACTCGGCATTCCGTAGAGCCGTCGGACGTTTGCCAAATAAACTTTCAATTTTATCAGCATGCATTTTTACCTGCAATTCAAATTCATCCGTATCGAAAACCGATGAAAGGGAATGGGCATAAGGTTCTGCCAGAAACTCAATACTACCTGTTGCAGCCAGTTCCCGGAAACTGTCGATTACCTCAGGTGCATATTGTTCTAATTGCTCCAGCGCAACTCCTGAAATGGAAAATGCACACTTAAACTTGCCGTTCGAACTCCGGATCATATCAGCAATGGTTCTGTTGGCAGGCAAATAGGATTGTTCAGCCACCATGCGTATCTTTTCTTCTGTCTGAAAATCATCATAATAGTAATGATCCTGACCGATTTGGAAGAAACGGTATTTTTTTAACCTCAGGGGTTGGTGTATCTGAAAATAAAAACAAATGTTTTTCATAACTGAATGTATTTAATTATTTCTAACTTTATCATCCTCACATTTAATTCAATATAAGAAATCGGGCTGAAATCAGTATTTCAACACGCCATCGTAAATTGACCTGACTTTCAAGCCGGCATTATACCATTTGATGTTATTTACTTCCTCTCGTCCCAGATTACGCAGACTGTTATACATGGCAGGATATTTTACAATACCATATATGGCATCCGCCATGGCATCAATGTCCCAGTAATCTGTTTTAATCGCGTGGGTCAGGATTTCAGCACAACCGGATTGTTTTGATATGATACTTGGCGTTCCGACCTGCATGGCTTCGAGTGGTGAAATGCCGAAAGGCTCGGATACAGATGGCATGATATATACATCACTTTCACCAAGCATTTCATGTACTTGTCGTCCTTTCAGGAAACCTGTAAAATGAAAACGGTCGGCAATTCCTCTTTTCGCTACCAGTTCAATCATGGCAGGCATCATATCGCCGCTTCCTGCCATTACAAAGCGGACGCCATCGGTTTTTTGCAATACCCTGTGAGCAGCTTCTACAAAGTATTCAGGACCTTTTTGCATCGTAATTCGACCGAGGAAAGTTACTACTTTGTCCTTTCTTTCTGTTTTGGTGAAAGAGTCTGCATCGGGAAGTGGTTCAACCGCATTATGCACGGTGGTGACTTTACGTGGATCCTGGTGGTATTTTTCTATTACTGTTCGCCTGGTCAGATCACTTACCGTGATGATATGGTCAGCAACATCCATTCCCCTTTTCTCGATGGAGTAAACGGTTGGATTTACCTTTCCCCGACTGCGGTCGAAATCAGTGGCATGCACGTGTATAACAAGTGGCTTTCCACTGATGTGTTTGGCAAAAACACCGGCAGGATAGGTTAACCAATCGTGAGAATGTATGATGTCAAATTGCATTTGATGTGCCAGTACACTGGCAATAGCTTCATAATTTGAAATCTCTTCAATCAGGTTGTCCGGATATTTTCCGGAGAAATTAATACAACCCAGTTCGTCTGTATAGATGCGTGTGTAATCGTATTTGATGCCATTTCTTAACCAGAAATATTCATCGGGATGCATGAACTTGCCGATGCGATAATTTACATGTTCCCAACTGTTTTCACGCCATACAACCGGTATGTGGCAAGCTCCCATGATTTTCAAAAAACTCTGATCCTCATCTCCGTGAGGTTTGGGAATCACAAAAGTCAGTTCAAGATCTTTTTGTTCTGCCATTCCTTTGGTCAGGCCATAGCTGGCTGTGCCGAGACCGCCCAATATGTGAGGTGGGAATTCCCATCCGAACATCAATACTTTCATCGTTTACTCATTTTCAGGTTTCTTCATCATATCCAACACTCTCAGAATCTCCGAAACACTCATGGCGAATGACATACCTCCATGACCCTTGTAAGGTGGATTGCCATCGAATAATTCGGGGATGGTTCCAACACACAGTTCACTTAATTCTGCTTCATAACCAATCAGCATACGTTCAATAAATGATTTGCCGCTTTGTTTGTATATCCGGAGATAGGCGGTCGCGAATACGCCGAAAAACAAGGGCCAAACGGGACCATTATGGTAATTTCTGTTTCGCTCCAGCATACCTCCTACGTAATTCGGTCGGTAGAAACCACTTTTAGGACTTAAACTTCTTAGTCCTTTAGGAGTGAGTAATTCCCGGGTACAAATATCAATAATTGATTTTTGTTGAGCTTTTACTAAAGGAGAATAAGGTAACCCGACAGCAAAGAGCATATTCGGTCGAACTTCCATATCTTTATAATTATCAGTTACATAATCATGGAGATAAGTGCCGTTCCAGAAAGTGCCAATAAATGCTTCCCGGGATATTTCAGCCTGATAATCCGTTAAATCAGCCAGATTCTCATTTCCGGTAGCTCTTTTTAACTCAGCAACAAATTTCAGGGCATTGTACCACAGGGCGTTAATCTCAACCACGTAACCGGTACGCGGCGTAATGGGAATTCCGTCTTCCACCGCGTTCATCCAGGTCAGTGCCCGTTCTGTTCCATTGATATACAATAATCCGTTGTTATGTAGTAACAAATTTGGATGGTTCTGTTTTCGGATAAAAGCAATAATTTCAGAGCAAATATCTTCGAATCTTTTTGCTGCTTCTTCGATGGAGGTATGAGCAGCATATTGCTGAACGGCAGCAATAAACCACAATAAAACATCAGGTTGGTCGATTTCTTCTAACAGTATGTTTTCTGTTTTTCCGTTCAGAAATTCCCTGATTTCTTCTATTGATGTTTTGATAATCGCATCGAAATAGTCCATGCGATTAATGGCAAGTGTACATCCCGGAAGTGAAAAAAACTGGTCTCTCGCACGTGAACCAAACCAGGGGTATCCTGCCAGTAAGTACGTTTTATCTCCGATGCGTTTATAAAACTGTTGTGCCGAATTTTTGAGGGTCGAAAACATGTCGGTTCGCTCGTGCCTTCTGGCTAACTCATCTTCCCATAATTTTTTCAATTTTGCAGGAGATATTTCAGTTATCCCCGCAGAAAATATGACTGATTCTCCTTTCTTTACCGGCATTTCGAAAGAACCCGGAACCAACAGGTCTTCTTTGTAATCATATCCACGTTCCTGTTCTTTGTAATATTCAATATTTTTATACCAGGCAGGCTGATGACTGTAGAGGTTCTTTTTTGAGAATTGCATGTGCAGAAATGGATAGCCTTCGTATAACCTCATGCTGATTCCATTGTTGACTTCAGCGAAAGAAGTGTCAGCCTCATTGTTTTCGTGTGTCAACTCATTCACACTTCTGAATGCCAGAAAGGGTTTGAAACGCAGTGTGGTAGGAGAGTGGGCTTCGAGCAGGGTGTATTTGATGAGAACCCTGGGTTCAAAGGAAACCAGCATTCTTTCTTTTGAAAGGACAACACCACCTACCCTGTAAACCGTACGTGAAATACTGTTACAGTCGAACTGACGGATATATTTATGACCATTCGGATTGAAACTGTTGCCTTCGTACTTATGGATACCCAGGTTAAATTCGGCACCGTGTTGGATAACTGTTTCATCCAGAGATGATAACAATACATGATTGGAGTTGTCAATTTCGGGTAATGGAATTACAAGCTGACCGTGATACTTCCTCGTGTTGCAGTCAATCAGGGTGGTGCTATTGTATGCACCCGCCCTGTTGGTGCGGATCATCTCTTTGGTGAGTGATTTTTCAAGGTTGATTAACAGGGTTTTATCGAAATTCAGGTAACTCATAGAATTGTGTTTTTAGGTTTTATAAAACGATTGCAATATAATCATAAATCGGGTATTCTGCAATAAATTTTTTATTGTTTTCATTGCTTTTTACAGGAATTAAAATAACTATTTATTTGTTAATAAATTATTGTATCTTTGTACTTCATATATTGCTTAAGTTTTGTTTGGCAACATAATGTTGTTGAAATTTGGGGTTTATACTGGATCTTATATTGTTTTTATTGTTGCTCACAAGATGTTCTATTCGTGAAAGTTGAGTTAATCATCTAAAAACATAAAAAATGAAAAAAAATTATTTATCAATTATTGCGTTATTGTGCGTAATAGTTTATGCTGTTCAGGCAAAGGACAACATTGCAAAAGTGAATGACAGGTTGCAAAAAACGAAACATCAACTTTCATTACAGAAGTTGGATGATGAGCAACAGTTACAGTTTGAGATGCTGAAAATCGGGCATTTATCCGGTACTAATCTAACTAAGCAAGGTCATTCCACCTCACTCCGAGTTCCCCAGTTTACAGAAGAAACCAGTGTGTTGCTCGACAGTACCGTCACGAAAAAACCAGATGGGTCTATTGTTTCTAAAAAAGTCTATGGATACAATGTGCAGGGTAACAATATCTTAATAATATCTTCCAGTTTCAATAATCAATAGTTCGTTAAAAATATAATAGTATTTACGCCGCAATCGCGGCAAATTCAATGAGTTCTTTGACAAGTTTAGCATTTAATCTTCTGTTCGGTCTGATGCCAGACACACGAATAAATCTTTCGAG
>JAKIYP010000144.1 GCA_022708505.1 Bacteroidota bacterium | reverse complement strand
AAAGCTTAATCAATGGAACATGCTCTCCGGTTTGTGTATGCACCATCAATTCATTAGGAAAAATGGAATATCCACATCTTAATCCGGTAAATCCGGCGCTTTTAGAGAAACTACGGATTTCAATCGCAATTTTTTTGGCATTCTTAATCTCATAAATGCTTGCCGGCACATCCTCTTCTGTAATATACGCCTGATAGGCTGCATCAAAAATAATGATACTATCGTGCTCCAGAGCATAATCGACCCACATTTTCATTTCAGTTTTTGAGATGGTGGTTCCGGTCGGGTTGTTCGGACTGCAAAGATATATGACATCCACCTTTTCCTCCGGCAGTTCAGGAACAAAGCCGGTTTCCTCATTGCATCTGAGGTACACAATATTACTCCATTTATTATCCTCATGCAGATAACCGGCGCGGCCGCTCATGATGGTTGCATTTTCATATACCGGATAAACCGGATCAGCGATGGCAATGATGTTATCTCTCCCCAGCACATGACCGATATTGCCAATATCCGACTTAGCGCCATCATTGATGAAGACGGTATCTTTCTCGATACTGATACCTTTGGTACGATAATCCCTTACAATTTTATCGATGAGAAAGTCATAGCCTTTGGGAGGACTGTATCCCCTGAACAACTCAGCAGTTGCCAGTTCATCCAGTGCATCATGCATCGCTTTCAACGCCACGGAAGGAATCGGGCGGGTAACATCACCAATTCCGAGCCGAATTAACTTTGCATTGGGATGCAACAGCTTATAGGCATTGACACGCTTCTCTACATCGTCAAAACAATATATTTCAGGTGTTTTAAGGTAGTTTTCGTTTGCTAATGCCATTGGTTTTTATCAAAAATATCTATAAAATCAAATTGAACCTTGTATTCATAAAAGATATCATTCAGAAATCCGGACAATGGTTCTTCCTTTTAATTTTCCGGATAAAATCAATTGTGTTGCCTCCGGAAGTTCTTCCATGGTTATTTCCCGGTACATATCCATCAGATTATCCGGTTTAAGATCGGTTGCCAACCGTTGCCATAAGTCAGACCGCAATGCAGTAGGATAATTCTGTGCAGAAACTCCAATCAAAGTAACTGCCCTTAAAATAAATGGAAAAACATTGAGTGGCAGGTTGGTCGAAGCAACACTTCCGCAGGTGGTTACAGCACCCATTGGTTTGAGCATTTTGATTATACGAGCCAATATATCACCACCGACTGTATCAATTGCCCCTGCATAAGTTGCTGGCAGTAAAGCCTTATCTGCCATTGCCATAAATTCATCCCGTGAGATTATTTCATCAGCACCGCAAGTTGTCAGAAATTCCGACTCCTGCACCTTCCCAGAAATGGCAATTTTTTGATATCCTTTTTTCGTTAACATCGACAAAGCCATTGATCCCACTCCGCCTGTTGCACCAGAAACTATTACTTTACCATCAGCTGGCTTAACCAATTCCATCAGTCGGAGCATAGAAATACCGGCTGTAAATCCGGCAGTACCAATAATCATAGCTTCTTTGGGTGATAATCCGGCAGGTAACTTAATAATCCATTCGGCCGGAACACGAATGTATTCTCCAAATCCCCCCGGCGTATTCATACCCAGATCATATCCGGTTACAATAACCTCATCACCAATTGAATATGAAGAAACATCCGATTGAACCACAACACCTGCAGCATCAATACCCGGCGTATGTGGATATTTTTTGGTTACTCCTTTATTTCCCGCTGCCGATAACGCATCCTTGTAATTCAGAGAAGAATAATATACCCTGACCAACACCTCTCCTACCGGTAAATCATCAACATTCAGTGACTTAATGGCAGGAACAAACTTATCATCAATTTCTTCAACAACAAAAGCCTTGTATTGCATCTTACAAAATATTTTGAATGAAAATAAAAAGCGCTGAAACAAATTCAACGCTTAAATCTTTATGCAGTGGTTTCTGTTTCCTTCATGGAGCAATTCCCATTGAAAACGGCGTTCGGCTCGACCACCAGTATCTTTGTTTTTACATCACCGGTTACATTGGCTGTGGACCTTAAAGTCAGTGTGTCAGTCGCGATGATATTTCCCTGAACATGGCCGATAATCTCTGCATTCAGGCAGGTTATTTTTCCTTTCAGGACTCCGGTCTGACCAATGACCACTTTACCTTTGCAATTCATATCTCCTTTAACTTCTCCATCTATTCTGAAATCATTCTCCGAAGAGATATTTCCGGTAATCACACTTCCGTATGTCAGCGCATTATAAGCCGAACCGGAATTATTGGATGTTTCTTTTGCCATAAAATGTTCTGTGTATAATAGGAAAAAATAATGCCCTCAAAATTACTATTTTCTTTTGAAATAGAAAAATTATGCCGGAAAATATGGATAAATACATCATTTGATGTATTTTTGTTCTCAAATAATTAG
>JAKIYP010000143.1 GCA_022708505.1 Bacteroidota bacterium | reverse complement strand
TGTTTTCTTCTTTGGATGCATTGTTGATGATATTCAGTCCATATACCCCCTCACGATTTTTCTTCGATTTCAACAAAGAACTCAGGTTTATGAGTTCGTCAACAGTCTCCGGATAACGCAGGGGAATCAGTATTTTCTCGGCATTATCTGTTTCATCTGTTTCAATATGGGTGTTTTCAGCCAGCGAAATATTCACAGCAGCTTTTTGAGTTACCAATGAAGCAATGGTGCAGGTAACCAGAATCATGATGATGGTTCCGTTTAAAATACTGTCGTTAAGCAAACGAATAGGCTCTCCGGCTGGCGTGTAACCCAGAATCACGTTGTATCCTACCAATACTACCGCCAGAGTAGCTGCAGCTTGTGCATTACTTAACCCAAATATCATGTTTCGCTCGTCGGCCGTAAAACGGAATGATTTCTGAGTGACCCAGGCAGGAATAAATTTTGAAATCATAGCTACAACAGTCAGAATTCCAGCGACATACAGGGAGTTCCAGTCACTGAAAAAAGCCTTGTAATCAACCAGCATACCAACGCTTATCAGAAAAAACGGAATAAAAATCGCATTTCCTACAAAAGAAATCCGGTTCATCAATGGGGACGTAACAGGCACCAACCTGTTTAATGACAATCCGGCAAGGAAAGCCCCGATAATACCTTCAATTCCGGCAGCTTCAGCAAGTACAGCTCCCAGAAATACAAGTACAAGTACAAAAATATACTGTGATACACTATCGGAATACTGTTTGAAAAACCAACGCCCGATGATGGGAAACAAAATCAACACGATAGCCGAAAAAATGATCAGGGATATTGTTAATTTGGTCCAGAAAGCATTGTCGACTCCACCGGTGGACATGCCTATGATAACCGCGAAAACAAGTAATGCCAGGGTAACCGTGACAATGGTTCCTCCTACAGTAATAACCACCGCTCTGTTTCTGACAACATCCAGTTTATTTACAATGGGATATGAAATCAGGGTATGAGAAGCAAACATGGTTCCGATGATGATGGATGTCGGCATGGAGAAATGCAACAAATAGTATCCACTGATAATTCCCAATGCCATGGGTATGATAAAGGTCAATAGTCCGAAAAAGATACTTCTGAAACTGTTTTTTTTTAAATCACCCAAATCAATTTCCATCCCTGCTAAGAACATGATATACAGTAATCCTGCCGTACCAGAAAGAATGATACCGCTGTCTCTTTCCAATAAGTTGATACCATACGGTCCTATTATAACACCGGCAATAATTAATCCCAGAATATGAGGTATTTTTACCTTATTCAGCAAAATGGGCGCAAAAAGTATGATGATCAGTATCACCAGAAACTTCAGTACCGGATGTTGCAAAGGCAATGTAAAATCATTGATGATCAGTGGTATCATAAGCATTTATTTGGATTAAACCAGCAATTCTTTTAATTTATCGAAATTCAGGATCTGATATTCACGGCGTGTTACCCGGATGATGCCATCGTGTATCATTTCCGATAAACTCCGGGCAAATGAAGGCCGGGCTACGGCAAAAAATTCGGCCAGTTCGCTCTGACTTTTATTGATTACAAAAGGTTTCAAAGAGCCTTGTGCCTGTTCCAACAGGTAATGAGCCAGTTTTCCTTTGATGGTCTTGATGGACAATAATTGCAGCCGGTTCGTTAAAAACTGTGTCCTGTTGGCATTGTGGGTCAGGTAATTCTGCATGAAATGAGGATTGCTCATCATCAGCCGCATAATCTCCGACTTGGGTATTTTGATAATTTCGACTTCTTCGAGCGCCGTTACGTTTACCGGAAACTGATTGTTATCCGAAAATAAGAATTCTGAAACCAAGGGCCTGGGAGCTCCGATGGTTTCTATGCTGACTAAATTGCCGTTTTCAGTGATGATTTCAGTTTTAACGGAACCTACCGTCAGGATGTACAAGGCATCGCATACTTCTCCCTGTCTGATGATCAGCTGATTCTTCGGGTAGGCTCTGATGGTACACTTTAAATCATCGAGAAAAGCCTCTTCGTCTAATATGTTTAAATTGCCACAAACGGGACAACTTTGAAAATCACTGTGTTTCATATCAAATTATTATTGATTCGATTCAGAAATTCAAAATATGAGATCCTTCATTTCGCTTCAGTTCCTTCACTACGTTCAGGATGACAGGTATTCATTGTTATGATACCCCGTCGGCGACTGACAGCATTTAGATTATGTTAATTTTAGCGACGGGTTCGGGAATTCCTGAACCGTCGTCGCTACGAATCTATTCAGTCAGCAAAAGACAGTGCGACGGTTATAATACTCGCTGAAAAGTTGTCATCCCGAGCAAAGCGAGGGAACTAATTTTCTATTCCTGATTCACATTATGGATGTAAAAATACTTTAAAATTATTATTTCACCAAAAATACCACGTACTTGTAACAACTGTTACAGATTGTTTGTTTTAGCATCACTATATTTGTGTTCAAATTT
>JAKIYP010000065.1 GCA_022708505.1 Bacteroidota bacterium | reverse complement strand
GCTCTGTTATCAGGGTAAATGGAATTTGTTCGATCAAATCATCGTCAGTCATTCATTACTCGGGAACGACTACAGTTCGCTCAAGTTTTACAAAGCGGAAGTCTTCAACCGTGATTTCCTGATTCAGAAAACAGGCAGATATAAAGGTTATCCTTTCCGGACTTTCAGTGGCGGTCATTTCCAAAATGGGTTCAGTGACCACTTCCCGACTTATATCTATTTGGTAAAGGAAGCGAAAAAGTAAAGTCTATTTTTATTAAAAGAAAAGCCGGCTAATTGAATGACTCATTAGCCGGCTTTTCTTTTAATAAGTTAATAATGCGAATCAGTAGTAGAAAATTAGATCCCTCACTTCCGTTCGGGATGACAATTTTCACTTTATTAATATTGCCCGTCGGCAGAAGTCTGCAAAAACTATTCTATTTTTGCAGCGACGGGTGCTATGGTTCCAGAACCGTCGCCGTAAAGAATCAAATTATAAATGGAAAGATAGTGCGACGGTATTTGACTTTACTGAATCGTTGTCATCCCGAACGGAAGTGAGGGATCTAAGGGAATGCTTGCTTGTAATTCTCTGAATAAGCCTTTAAAATGGTTGTTACAGATTATCTGCAACCAATCTACGGATTATCGGTAAACCCTCTGCGGATTATCTGTAACTGACTTGCGGATTATCTGTAACCGATGTGCGGATTATCCGCAATCACTTTGCAGATTATCTGCAATTCGCTTGCGGAGCATCGGTATTTCTTGTTACATAGGGTCAAAACCAATTTTATTTAATAATGTATTGCTCCGAAATCGACCGGTGAGTCTGCACTCTCTCAATGGTATCGGCAAACATATCGGCACAGGACAGAATCCTGACTTTCTCACATCTTTTGCAGTCGAATGGAATAGAATCAGTAAATGCAATTTCTGTTAAAGAAGAATTCATGATTCTCTCTGATGCTGCACCCGACATTACGCCGTGTGTCACGATTGCCCTTACAGAATTGGCTCCTCCGGCTTTCATCAGGTCGGCAGCCATACAAAGTGTTCCGGCTGTATCTACCATATCGTCAACAATGATTACATCTTTGCCCTCAACGTCTCCAATGATACGCATTTCGCCTACTACATTGGCTTTTTCACGGGTTTTGTGGCAAAGTACCATCGGCACGCCTAAATGACGGGAATAAGTCCCTGCACGTTTCGATCCGCCTACATCCGGTGAGGCTATGACTAAATTTTCCAGCTTCAGCGATTCAATATAAGGAATAAAGATACGGGAACCATAAAGGTGGTCGACCGGTACATTAAAGAATCCCTGAATCTGATCGGCATGTAAATCCATTGTAATTACCCGGTCAATACCGGCTACACTCAATAAATCCGCGATTAGCTTTGCACCAATGGAAACCCGCGCTTTGTCTTTTCTGTCTTGTCGCGCCCATCCAAAGTAAGGGATAACAGCAATAATCTTATAAGCAGAAGCTCTTTTTGCTGCGTCGATCATTAACAATAATTCCATCAGATTGTCCGAATTAGGGAAAGTCGACTGAATCAGGTAAATGTATTGTCCGCGGATTGACTCCTCGTAAGAAACGGCAAACTCTCCGTCGGCGAAATGTTCTACTATCATATTCCCGAGTGGAGAGCCCAGACTTTTACAAATTTTTTCTGCAAGATACCGGCTGTTTGTGCCTGAAAATACCTTGAATTGTGACGTTGGTGCGGTCATGAATCGTGTGTAAAGAATGTTTTTGTATTTTTTTTGCAAAAGTACAATTTTATCCCCTAAATCCCTAAAAGAATCTCAAATAAATTTTTTTTATTTTATTTGGTTTCTTGCAAACGTTTGAAATGTATTTTTATCACTTTTTTTATCATCTGCTGCGTTATTGCCCTTATTCAGTATATTTTTGAATCTGAAAATAACTATTGCCCGAAATAAAATATTAGCTTCTTCGCTCTGCTCAGAATGACAGTTCTTGACTGTCATTTCTACCGAAGGGGGAAATCTGTGTAATAATCCGTGATCAATGAAGATACATTTTAAAATACAATACCATACCTTTTGGGGACAACGATTGCTAGTCTCGGGGAATATCCCGGCTCTGGGCAACGGTGACTATACAAAAGCGCTTAGTCTGGGTTTTGCATTCCCTGAAAACTGGTCGGGAGCGGTGGATGTTTCTTCCGAAGAACTGAAAAATCTTCAGTATAAATATATCCTGCTGAATGAGAATACCGGACAATATACCGAAGAATGGGATGCCAACAGAAAGTTGGATGTTGAAGTAAATGGATTTGGTTATATTTTTTGTTACGATCACTGGAATGCTCCCAATACACTCGAAAATACTTTTCTGACAGCTCCTTTTAGGAAAGTGCTGCTGAAAGATGAACATCCGGTGACAGAATTAAAAGTCACCACAAAATACACGCATCTTTTCCGTGTGAAAGCTCCTTTATTGAATAAAAATCATGTGTTGTGTGTAGTGGGGGATTGTAAGGCATTGGGAAACTGGTCGACACAAAAACCGGTCTTGCTGAATAAACAGGATGATTATTGGGAAGTCAGGCTTGAATTGTCGAAATGTCAGGGTGAGGTACATTATAAATACGGCTTTTATGATGCGGAAGATAAGCATTTCTGCTATTTTGAAAGCGGACCTGACCGGGTGACCTATGTGATGAATGACAAAAAAAGCATGGTGATGCATCACGATGCTTTTGTAAGAATGGAAGGTGAGAAATTTCGAGGTGCGGGTGTCGGACTGCCTGTCTTCAGTATCCGAACGAAGAAAAGTTTTGGTGTAGGCGATTTTGGAGATTTAAAATTGCTCATCGATTGGGCAGCCAAAGTCGGATTGAAACTTATACAGGTATTGCCGTTGAATGATACAATTGGAACTCACACCGATGCAGATGTGCTTCCTTATGCCGCAATTACTGCCTTTGCTTTGAACCCGCTTTTTCTGAATTTGCCGGCTATGGGAAAATTGCCGGTTGCTCATCCTTTGCAAAAAGCATATAAACAAAAGCAGGCTGAACTGAATGCTAAAGAATTGGTTGAATTTCTCGAGGTAGTGAACTTCAAACTGGAATATGCGAAGGAATTATGTAAGAATCAGCAGGTTAAATTTCTGAAAACCAAAGGGTTTGAAATATTCTTTGAAGAAAACAAATACTGGCTGGAACCTTATGCCGCATTTTGTGTGTTGCGGGATTTATATGGTACCCCGGATTACCGGCAATGGAAAGAGTATGCTGTTTTTGATGCTGAACATTTGAACATACTTTGCTCACCGGAGAGTCCCCATTATGATGCCATCGTAACAAATTATTTTATCCAGTATCATTTGCACGTACAATTATCGGAAGCACATGATTATGCCCATGCCAACGGAGTGGTGCTGAAAGGGGATATCCCGATCGGGGTAAACCGTAACTCAGTGGATACATGGGCAAATCCGGAATTGTTCAATCTGGACAGACAGGCCGGCGCGCCGCCCGATATGTTCGCAATAAAAGGCCAGAACTGGGAACTCCCGACTTATAACTGGGATGCCATTCAGCGTTCGGATTTCGACTGGTGGAAAAAACGTTTTGCCCAGATGTCAAATTATTTCGATACATTCAGGATAGACCACATACTTGGATTCTTTCGTATTTGGCAAATCCCGATGAATCATGTGGAAGGTATCATGGGGCACCTTTATCCTTCCATACCTGTACACATCAACGAATTTCAGGAAAAAGGGATTTGGTTTGATTATAATCGCTTTTGTAAACCCTACATAACGGATAATGTTTTATGGGAGATATTCGGGGATGACGCGATGTGGGTCAAAGCCAATTGTCTTCAGATAGAAGATGGATGGGTACTGCGGTTGAAACCTCAGTTTACGGGGCAGCAGGAAGTGGAAAGAATGTTTTTAGAAGGCGCCATCAGCGAAAGTATCAAATGGGGTTTGTTTGATCTGATATCGAATGTTTTGTTTTTTGAAGTAGAAGGTAGTAACGGTACGCAATTCTATCCGCGTTTCGGCATGCAATCCCTCAAAACATTCCGTGATTTGGATGAACATACCAAACAGAAGCTGGAAGAAATATATGTGGACTATTTTTTCAGACGGCAGGATGCTCATTGGTATAAATCGGGTATGGAAAAGCTGCCAGCATTGAAGCGCTCGACCAATATGTTGATTTGCGGGGAGGATCTGGGTATGATGACCCAATGTGTTACCGATGTGATGCAGGAACTGGGAATCCTGAGTCTGGAAGTGCAACGTGCACCTAAAACCAATAAAATAGAATTTTTCCACCCGGCTGATGCGCCTTATTTGTCAGTTGTAACTCCTTCGACACACGATATGAGTACTATACGTGGTTGGTGGGAAGAGGATAGGGGAGTGACACAGCGTTTTTATAACCAACAATTAGGTCATTGGGGTGAAGCGCCTTATTTCTGTGAATGGTGGATTTGCCGCGATGTGCTGGTTCAGCATCTGTATTCTCCTGCTATGTGGGCAATTTTTCAGATGCAGGATTTATTGAGTATTTCCGATAAAATCAGAAGAGAAAACCCGCACGAAGAAAGAATCAATGTGCCCTCTAATTCCAGATTCAGCTGGAGATACCGCTTACATATCAATCTCGAAGATTTGCTTGAAGAAGACGAGTTCAACGAAGAACTGCGGAATTATATCAGGCAGGCGGGAAGATGAGTTAAAAGCGGAAAACTGAAAACGAAAAGCGATTTTATATTGCTCTTCGCTCTCCGCTTTCAGTTTTCCGCTTGAATATTTAACTATTTCCCTTCAATGAAGTTAACCACCCACTCCCCAACTTCAGAAGTAGAATAGGCTTTTCCATCACCGGCGATGTCTTCAGTAACCACTTTAGCATCCATACTGGCAGCTACGGCTTCGCGTATTAAGGCACCTTCTTCCATCATGTTGAAAGCATATTCGAACATCAATGCTGCTGAAAGAATTGTAGCCAGCGGGTTGGCAATGTTTTTACCGGCAGCCTGTGGATAAGATCCGTGAATTGGTTCAAACACCGAAGTGTGAATGCCAATCGAAGCGGAAGGTAACATCCCCAGTGAACCGGTGATTACAGATGCTTCATCGGTCAGAATATCTCCGAAAAGATTTTCAGTCACCAACACATCAAAGCTTTTGGGCCATTGGATGATGCGCATGGCGGCATTGTCAACGAACATGTATTCTGTTTCAATGTCAGGATACTGTGGTGCGATTTCCTGGGTAACCTGTCTCCACAAACGACTTGATGCCAATACATTGGCTTTGTCGACCATAGTTACTTTTTTACGACGCTGCCCTGCATATTTATAGGCCAGGTGCATGATGCGCTCTACTTCTTCACGGGTATAAACGCAGGTATCGTAAGCAGTGTTGCCATCTTCGGAGCGGCCTTGTGGACGACCGAAATACATACCACCGGTCAGTTCGCGGATACACATAAAATCAGCCCCTTCAACCAGGTCGGCACGTAAGGGAGATTTGTGAATCAAAGAAGGAAAAGTACTTACCGGACGGATATTGGCATATAATCCCAGTTCCTTGCGCATTTTAAGAAGTCCTTGTTCCGGACGAACTTTAGCAGAGGGGTTGTTGTCGTATTTAGGATCACCGATGGCACCAAAAAGAACGGCATCTGAACGCATACACAATTCGTGTGTCGCTTTCGGGTAAGGCTCACCAACTGCATCAATAGCACTGGCACCTGTGATACCTTCTTCATAATTCAGCGTGTGACCAAATTTTTTACAAACGGCCTTGGTTACATCCAAAGCCTGCTTAACAATCTCCGGGCCGATTCCGTCGCCCGCTAATACCGCGATGTTTAATACTTTACTCATTTTTTTAAATATATATTAGAAACCACAAAAGGCACAAAAGAAAGACTAAGGAAACACAAAAGAACTAACAGCGAATAGTGAATAGCTAATAACGGAAGTGATGAAAAAACCCCTCTATAAATTTTTAATTTTTAATTTTTAATTTTCACTTTTGTGTTTCCTTAGTCTTTCTTTTGTGCCTTTTGTGGTGAAAATTTAACATTGTTTTACCGGAATATCACCACTCTCGATAATATTCAGCATTTTTTCTGTTGCTTTAATAGCTGCAACGGTTTGGTCACCATCCAAACCTCTTGTTTTGAACGTTTTTCCATCATACTGCCAGGTGATAATTGTTTGTACGATGGCATCCGTTTTTCCTCCGGGAGGAATTACTACTTCATAATCCAGCAACTCGGGTGTGGGTTTGTTCAATGATTTGTAAATTTTGTACAATGCTTTTGATATGGCATGGTACTGGCCGTCGCCGGCTGCGGAATGTTCATATACCTCACCTCTGATTTCCAGTTTAACACTGGCCATCGGACGTAACCCCTTGGTAATCGATAAACTATAATTAAGAACCCTGATCAAATGCTGATCATTGGCGCTTTTGATGACATCAGAAACAATATAAGGCAATTCATCGATGGTGACCATCTCTTTTTTATCTCCCAATTCAATGACCCGTTGTGTTACCAGCGCCATCATCTCATTGTCGAGTTCAATTCCCAATTGTTGAAGATTCTTCAGAATATTGGCTTTTCCGGATGTCTTACCTAATGCATAAACACGTTCCCGGCCAAAGCGTTCGGGTAGTAAGTCGTTGTAGTACAAGTTATGTTTGTTATCACCATCTGCATGGATACCTGCAACCTGCGTGAAAACATTATCGCCAATAACCGGTTTATTAGCAGGAATACGGATGCCGGAGTAAGATTCAACCAGTTTGCTGACTGTGTTTATTTTACTTTCGTCAATACGAGTTTTCTTTTTCAGTTGATCGTGGATGACAGCAACTGTACTGGAAAGCGGAGCATTCCCGGCTCTTTCACCCAGTCCGTTGATGGTTACGTGAACTCCTCTAACACCGGCTTTTACTGCCTCATAAACATTAGAAACAGCTAAATCATAATCGTTATGTGCGTGGAAATCAAAATGCAATTCGGGATAACGACCAATCATTTTCAGACAGAACTGCAATGTTTCCGTAGGATTTAAAATACCTAGCGTATCCGGAAGCATGAATCTTTTGATGGACTCATTTTTCAGACTATCGACCATGAAAAAGACATAATCTTCAGAATTACGCATACCATTCGACCAGTCTTCCAGATAGATGTTCACATCGATATGCATCTCACGTGCGAAAGCCAGTACTTGTTTTATATCTGCCAAATGCTCTTCCGGCGTTTTTCTCAGCTGATATTTACAATGATTTTCAGATCCTTTACAAAGTAAATTCAACACTTTACAACCGGCATCTTGTATCCATTCAAGCGATGTTTTGCCGTCTACAAATCCCAAGACTTCAACTTTGTCGATATGACCATGATCTTTAGCCCATTTGGCAACTTTCTTAACAGAAGCATATTCTCCTTCAGAAACTCTTGCCGAAGCAATTTCGATTCTGTCAACGCACAATTCTTCCAATAGCAGTTTGGCAATACTCAACTTCTCCGTAGTTGCAAATGAAACTCCTGAAGTTTGTTCCCCGTCACGCAGGGTGGTATCCATTATTTCTATCATGCTTGTGTTTTTTAGTTTACAATCGAAAAGCTGTTTTTTAGCTGTTTACTTTCTCGATGCTTCGTATGCTTCAATCAATTCCCGTTTACTCAGCAGATAATCAATGTCGTCCAACCCTTTCAACAAACATTCTTTTTTATATGAATTGATTTCGAATGATTCCGATTTGCCATTTGCATTATTTTTAATGGTTTGATTTTCGAGATCAACTGTTAATGTCAGCTTTGGATCTTTATTGGCGCCATCAAAAATTTCAGCCAGAAACTCAGCGCTTACAACAACAGGAAGAACACCATTGTTTAAAGCATTGTTTTTGAAAATATCAGCAAAGAAACTTGAAACAACTACTTTGAAACCGTAGCCGTCAATTGCCCAGGCAGCATGTTCGCGGCTCGAACCTGAACCGAAGTTTTTACCGGCAACGAGAATATTACCTCCATAAACCGGATTGTTTAATACGAAATCAGCTTTAGGACTACCATCTTTGTTATATCTCCAGTCGGCAAAAAGATTATCGCCGAAACCTTCTTTATTAGTAGCTTTCAGGAAACGGGCAGGTATAATCTGATCAGTATCTACGTTTTCGATCGGCAGAGGAACTACCGTCGATGTTAATGTTACAAATTTTTCCATACAATTGTTTTTGAATAAAAATTAAACTCTTGGATCAGTGATTTTACCGGTAATTGCAGCAGCAGCAGCAACGAGCGGGCCAGCCAGAATAGTTCTTGCTCCAGGCCCCTGACGGCCTTCAAAGTTTCTGTTTGAAGTAGAAACGGCATATTTGCCGGCCGGCACTTTGTCGTCGTTCATGGCCAGACATGCTGAACAGCCCGGTTGACGCAGCAGGAAGCCGGCTTGAGTAAAGATGTCCAGTAAACCTTCTTCTCGAATTTGTTTTTCAACTCCCCAGCTTCCGGGAACCAACCATACAACTACATTGTCGGCTTTCTTTTTACCTTTTACGTAGTTGGCAAATATGCGGAAGTCTTCGATGCGCCCATTGGTACAACTACCCAGGAACACATAATCGATTTGTTTTCCCAACAATTGTTCTCCCGGCTGGAAGCCCATATAATCCAATGATTTCTGGAATGAAATGCGACCTGCCTCATCAATCTGATCCAATGTAGGAATTGATTCCTGAATACCCATTCCCATCCCGGGATTCGTCCCGTAGGTAATCATGGGCTGGATATCAGCAGCATCAAAATCAAGTTCCAGGTCAAATTTTGCGCCTTTATCTGATTTCAACGTTTTCCAGTAAGCTAATTTTTCATCCCATTCAGCTCCTTTCGGTGCGAATTCACGTCCCTTTACATAGTTGAATGTGGTTTCATCGGGAGCAATCATACCACCACGTGCACCCATTTCGATAGAAAGGTTACAAACGGTCATACGTTCTTCCATGGTCATATTGCGGATAGCTTCACCTGCATATTCCACAAAATACCCAGTAGCGCCGCCGGTAGTAAGTTTAGATATCGTATACAAAGCCAGGTCTTTGGCTGAAACGCCAGGACCAAGTTTGCCGTTGTAGTTGATTCGCATTGTTTTGGGACGGGTTTGCAAAACACATTGTGTCGCCAGAACCATTTCGACTTCTGATGTTCCGATGCCAAAAGCAATGGTTCCGAAAGCCCCGTGGGTAGAAGTGTGGCTGTCACCACAAACGATGGTCATGCCCGGTTGTGTAAACCCGTTTTCCGGTCCGATGATATGTACAACCCCATTTTTATCATGCCCCAATGGATAATATAAAGGCATGTTGAACTCTGCCGCATTTTTAGCAAATGTATCCAACTGATTACGGGAGATAGGGTCTTTTACCGGTTTGTCCTGATCAATAGTTGGTGTGTTGTGGTCGGCTGTCATGGTCGTGAGTTCCGGACGGAATACTTTGAGACCGCGTGCACGAAGACCGTTAAAGGCTTGTGGACTGGTCACCTCATGACAGAAATGACGGTCGATATACAACTGTGTGGGACCGTTTTCTACGGTTGAAACTACGTGAGCATCCCAGATTTTATCAAAAAGCGTCTTACTCATATATTTTTTGTTTTTATTTTAATTGATGTTAAGTATTCAACTTATATGTCACTTATATGACTTATAGGGTCGAAAATTATTTTACAAATTGATTGATGGCATTGATGTATGCTTCCACTGAAGCAGCAACAATGTCGGTATTCGCGCCGAAACCATAATATACCACGCCCGCATGTTCCACCTGCATGTGAACTTTTCCCACATCGTTGCTACCTTTATTGATAGATTGGATGGTAAATTCCTGCAGGTTCATTTCTCTGTTGATAATTTTCTTGAGTGCATTGATAGCCGCATCAACAGGACCATTACCGGAGGCTGCTGCTTCAAATTTCTCATTGGCTATCATCAGTCCTATACTGGCAATGGGTTTAATTCCAACACCCGAAGTAACTTGCAGATAATCAAGTTTAATGCGTTCTTTCATTGCTCTTTCCTTTCCGGCAAGCATCAGAACATCATCGTCATTGATATCTTTCTTTTTGTCAGCCAACAACAGGAATTCCTGGTAGATATTATCTAATTTTTCGCCTTCAACTTCAACTCCCAATACACTTAAACGATGTTTCAGGGCGGCACGGCCACTTCGGGCAGTTAGCACTATTGAATTTTGATCGATTCCCACATCTGTAGGATCCATGATTTCATAGCTTTCCCTGTTTTTCAATACGCCATCCTGGTGAATGCCTGATGAGTGGGCAAACGCATTTCTGCCGACAACTGCCTTGTTAGGCTGAACCGGCATGTTCATCAGGTTGGAAACCAAACGACTGGTTTCATATATTTTTTTAGTGTTGATGTTGGTTTCTATATTCAGGTCTTTGTGACACTTCAAAATCATGGCAATTTCTTCGAGGGAAGTATTACCTGCACGTTCGCCGATACCATTGATAGTAACTTCAACCTGACGTGCGCCGTTCAGTACACCGGAAATGGTGTTGGCAGTAGCCATACCCAAGTCGTTATGGCAATGCGTGGAGAGGATGGCTTTGTGAACATTGCTCACGTTCTCCATCAGAAACTTAATTTTTTCACCATATACCCACGGCAAACAGTAGCCGGTAGTGTCCGGAATATTTACAACAGTTGCACCGGCTTTGATAACCGCTTCAACCACCTTGGCAAGATAAACATTGTCAGTTCTACCAGCATCCTCACAGTAAAACTCAACATCTTCCACAAATTTTTTGGCATGTTTTACGGCAGCCACTGCACGTTCCAGGATTTCGTCCTGAGTCGAGTTGAATTTATATTTGATGTGATAATCCGATGTGCCTATGCCGGTATGGATTCTTTTCTTTTTGGCATACTGTAGAGCTTCTGCTGCAACTTCAATGTCTTTTTGCACGCCGCGGGTCAGGGCGCAAATAGTAGGCCATGTCACTGCCTTGGAAATTTCAACTACAGAATTGAAGTCTCCCGGACTCGAAATGGGAAAACCTGCTTCGATAACATCCACACCCAGTTGCTCCAACGCTTTGGCTACCTGAATCTTTTCTACTGTGTTCAACTGACAGCCTGGTACCTGTTCTCCATCACGAAGGGTTGTGTCAAAAATAAAAAGTTTGTCCATAATCGTTGTGTTTTTAAATGAAAAAACCTTTCTCACATCGAGTGAGAAAGGTTTTCAATATTTCTTATACTTATCTACATACCAAACTCACTCTTACTGCTTTTGTAAAAGAATAATAATACCGAGTAGTAAAATATGTAGAAAATTGTTATTCATTGCACATTACTTAGTTGCGTGTGCAAAGATACATTATTTTTATAAAACAACAAGTTTAAGGCAAAAAAAATATTATTTTTTTAGTCATACGACAAATAACCTACCGGATTAACAGATTTTTGTTCTTTTTCCTTATGTGATGCAAGCTCTATTAATGCCTGATATATTTCATTGAATTCACTAGTGTCCCGTTTAAATTTAAAATAATCTCGTAACATATTAATATATAGAGTTATACAGTACAATAATTTTTCAACGATTTGATTTTTATATCTTCATTGCCAAAAATTAAAAAGATGTGG
>JAKIYP010000064.1 GCA_022708505.1 Bacteroidota bacterium | reverse complement strand
GGGTGCGACTGCAGCCAGTCAGATTACTGACAATCACAACGGATTTTTGGTCAACGACAACCCCGTTTCGCTGGCACTTAAACTGAAGGAATTAGCACTTCAACCTGAACTTTTGAGAAGAACCGGTCTGCAAGCTGCACGAACACTGACCAAATCGTGGGAGCAGATTGCAGAAGAGGTGTTGGAGCGGTATAAGCAGTTGATAAAAATGAAAAGATAATTAAGCCTTCGCATTATACCTTCAGCATAATCCCTTTACCTTTTACAGTAACAATCTGAATAGAAGTATCATGCGCAAGATATTTGCGTAATTTCGACACAAACACATCCAAGCTGCGGGAATGAAAGAAATCGGCATTTCCCCAGAAATCGTTGAGTAAGCTTTCACGTGAAACAAGGGTATTTTTGCTTTCATACAAAACCTTTAGAATATCCGATTCCCGTTTGGTAAGTTTCTGCTTTTGCGTACGTAACTCCAACGTATCTTCGCAAATATCGAATTTATAATTTCCAATAAATACACAACTACCGGCATCGTTGATGATATTACCCCGGTTTTTCTGAGCTCGTTTCAATATAGCTTGTATATGCATGTGTAATTCTTCAGCGACAAATGGTTTTTTGATGTAATCATCAACACCCATTTCGTATCCCCTGATTACATCCTTGGGCATGGTTCTTCCCGATTCCATGATGATAACGACGGACTCATCCTTAGCCCTAAGTTGCGTAACTAACTCGAAACCATCCATTTCAGGCATTTCGACATCCGTAACCACTACATCCGGCAAGAAATGATCGAACATGATCAATCCTTCCCTCCCATTTCGTGCGACAGCCACATCGTAAACACCCAGCAGCTCCAATCCGCCCTGAATTGTATAAGCACAGGCTTCGTCATCTTCAATTAAAAGAATTTTTACCATGTGAGATTGTGTATTATTATTGATGTTTTGAAATTAAGAAGTTATAGCGTTAAGATACAACACGAACTCCGATCCCTCACCCTCTTTACTGAACAAGTTGACTGTTCCCCCATGTGCCTCTACCACTCTTTTCACATAACTCAGCCCTAACCCGAAACCTTTCGCTTCTTTCCGCGTCACCGCTTTACCCCGTTCAAACATTGTAAACACTTTCACCTGATCTTTCTCCGACATGCCGTAACCGTTATCCTTGATATAAATAAACACATCCTTATCTTTTTGCTCACAACGAATATTAATATTGACCGAGTTACCCGAATACTTTATCGCGTTGTCAATCAGGTTGCTCACGGCATTAGTAAGCATGGTGACATCAGCCTGTAAATTGATATGTTCCGGAGAGAAAGCAACCTTAAATTCCACGGGCTTTTTAGCCTGTACCTTGAATTTCTCGGTTAAGGGTAAAATGATATCCCCGAGATTTACCGACGACAGGTTTACTTCTAAAGCAGACTTATCAGCCCTCGCCACAGTAAGTATTCTATCGGTGAGCGCTTGCAGATTCAAGATTTGTTGTCCCGCGAGGTCAATATACTTCGCACGTTTTTCCGGATCGTTATAAAGTTTCTCATTGGCAAGTAAATTATTTACCTGAGCAATTGTTTGCAGTGGAGTTGCCATATCATGCGTTAAGGCATGCGCGAAGTCGGTATGGAGTTGCCTCAAATGTTTCTCTTTGAGCAATGAACTCATTTGGAAAAACAAGATGTATGTTACAAACAAAATCAGCAAGACAGAAAGAACCAGAATAAACACCATTTGCAGGAAAACGGAGCGATACGGTGAAACTAACAACACATGAACACCTTCGCTTTTATCCATGCGGACAGGAATGACAATAGATGAAAGTGCACCTTTTAATGAACCCGGATTCTCATTACCAGTGGTTTCCAAGACTTCCTGTGTTCGCATATTTATACGGTTAATAATGAATCTTCCATGTATATGCCTATTTTCGATTTCAACATGAAAAAAGGAATCTAAATCGTGCAATGAAATATAAAACTGATTTTTGTATAAATGTTCCTGTAGTACTAAATTCAATTGAATTTCGGGAGCTTCACCTGGATCTATTTCCATGCTTCCTAAGATATGTTCCTGCCCTTTCTTTTTGTTCTTATACAAAATATCCTTACTCTCATTCTCTCTTTTTCGTAATTCTTTGTAGGATGATTCTTTAAAAGCATTGTTGACATGTAACTGTGTTTGTTGCTGAACAATTGAATAGGTATAATATAACCACACTCCTTGTAATATTAGAATAAGGAGTATTGCCATGATAGTAAATATTTTGATGTGCCAGATACTTTTCATGTTTTACAAAGATATAGCTTTTTCCATATCTATTACATAAGGTCAGAGGAAAATTTAACATACAGTCCTTGTCTATGTTAACAACATCAGGATACAACGTAAACTACCCGGCTATTTACTTCTAATAATCAACATGCTACATAGCAATCAATGTTATATAACACAAACCAACACGTTATATAACAACCTATTAACCCAACTATCACAAGAAAGTTTCCAGTTTTGTAGACAAGAAAATCAGTCAACAAAACAACACTTAAAAATTATTTATGATGGAAACTTTGCTCAAAAAACAGAAAACACTCAGCCTAAAACAACTGAACAATTGCTTTGGTGGAAGAACGATTCGGGTATATTATTATGATGAAAACGGACAACTACGGTATCGGGACATCAATGTACAATAATCATTTCTTATTTTCTATTTTACGTTAACAAAGCCTGCATCCGGCATTAATTTTCCATTGAGTTGTTTTTCATAATCAGCATATTATGCAAAACAATTCAAAGCGAGATGTTATATAACGTTCGGTTAACCTGAATATTGGCATAAAACCATCAATTTTGCATAGCAGGAAAACAATCTTGCCGAATGACACGGTAATAAAAGAACAACCAACTAAATATGAGAAACAATGATCTGATTGAAAAAGCCGTCCCGCAAAAGACCTTGCGGGGCGGCAACAATCAAAAAATGTTGTTAATCCTATCACAAGAGGAACAACAAAGTTATAAAAAGTGATCCCTGATTGTGGGTTGCGAAGGCGAAGGCGAAAATGAATACACTTAAACAAAGAATAGAAACAAATAATTTCAACAAACATGAACAAACTATTTTGTATATTTGCAGTTGCAACAAGTATGATATTTACAGCCTGTGAAAAGGAAGAGGTGATTAATTTCGACATTCAAAAAAAAGAAAATATTCTAACATTTAAATCCATTGAAGAATTCAACAACACATTAGCTAAGGTAAATGCGATGACTAAGCCCGAGCGTTTAGAATGGGAAAAACAGCAAGGTTTTAAATCTTTTGGGACGATATGCGACGAGTTTTATGAAACAATTGAACCGGAAAGATTTAGAAGCATAAAAGAAGTACAAGACTATGTGGATCAACATAATGACAAGATTGAACTACACACATCTTCCGATGGTGAAATCTATTGTATTACAAAAGATTTTAATAACACTAAAAGATATCTTATGAATGAAAACAGAGAGTATGTAGTAGGCTCTGTCATTGTCAAAGATAAAGAAAACATGCAACCTGAGAAATCTTTAATTTCTAGTAATAATTCAGGACAACAAAAAGCATCTGCAGCATTTGTGCAAAGTGACGAAATTATTAAACAAAGTAAAATCGGCAGTGATAACTACAGAATGCATATTTGGATTGACACTTATAATAGTTTTGATGGTAATTGGACACTTGTTCATAAAGAACTAAAACTCTCTAATTTCGCAAGATGGCTAGCTATTTGGTGGGAAAGAACTTATTCAACAGAATATAGAATTACATTAGAAACCACTGACACCGCATATCTACTTCAAATTGACGGGAATGGTTCAAATACAATTACAGAAGGGATAAAATCCAAATATATTATTGGCTACTATCTACCTGTTGTTGCTGGTCCTGGGAATAGTTCACCACAATTAGTATATTATAATATTTATGCCCAAAATGAAAAAGGGTGTTTAATAAATCAATCTAAAACATATTAATTATTTATGCGAATCAGGAGTAGGATACAACATAGAGATGCTGGTCGTGCGTCTTTATTATGCTCTCCCCCTTAGCTCCTGATTCGAATTATTTACTAAGGCTGTATAAAAAAATTCTTTTATACAGCCTTCATTGAAATTCATATAAAACATAAATCCAATAACAAATTAAATATGAAATCAAGGAGATATTTATCCTATTTATTGATAATTCTATTACTACCACTCGATGGTCACAGTCAAAACTCGTTATTAACCGATAAAGTAACTTGTAAATTGGGTATTACTTCCATGAATGCAGTTTCTTTTTTTGAATTTAATGGGAGCCTATACGCCAGAAGAGAAAAAAAACCACATTATCAACTACAACTTGGTTACAAACTCAACAAAGTAATTGATTTAGGACTTTATTTTGGCCATTCAAAATTATTTCATGAAATTGATTTGCCTTATGATGCTGAAAAAGGATACTACGTGTTAGAGTCTGACGATGCCACAAAACGGATTGTTCAATTATCTCAGCATTCATATAGATACGATAGTCATGCTTTTGCTTATGGTTTAAAATTTGATATTCACGTGCTTCCTATTCTTTTTAACAAGTGTATTGACCGATTAGATGTATATCTTACTCCATCAATCGGACTTGTTTCTGAAAGTTATCGCGACATTAATGACGAGATTATTAAAAAGTCCGGATTTCTATCTTATGGTATAGGTATGGGTACAAATTATTATTTCACTAAGCATCTCGGTTTATTTGGTGAATATCATCTTGGACATTTTTATAACCTGAGTAAATCGAGATGGCAGGCTGGTATTATTTATAAATTCTGATTATGTTTAAACCCAATCATCTTACTCGTTTCTTTACACTTGCTCCTTTCGTGTTGATGTTCGTCTCTTGCAATGCCTTAGTCGAAGATGAGTTTCCGGACTTTGAATCGACTCCTGTAATGAACGGAATCTTACAGGCCGACAGCACCTTAAGTGTACAGATAAGTCTGGCCGCTAATTTGTCCGACACCATGCCTGACTTTGTCGACAACGCGTTGGTAGTCATAGAAGATCAAAATCAAACTATTGATACTTTAAGATATACAGATGAAGGTTGGTATGTAAGTCCGCGTATCGTAAAAGCGGGGTATAACTATACTTGCAGAGTTAACATCCCTGGCTTTAACACCATGATGGCTCAAACGACTGTTCCTCTTCCAACCGAAATCGATTCGATTATTTTTACCGATTTAGCAGGTAGAGGTCAGGAAGGTGAAAAAATATCTTCGGTAGTTTTTCGTCTTCATAACAACGTAGAAACTGAAAAATTTTGGGAAGTGAGGTTCAAAAAACGATGGTTTGGATCGCTTTATGATTGGGATTTAGAAAACTGGGTAGAAAGATCACAAGTAGATGAGGCATATATTTTTATGAAAGCAGAACAGGACTCTGTACTGCTTAGCGAGCCCAATCCCCTGACAGTGTTTTCTAACCGTAAAATGAAAAGTGACCGACACTGGATTAAATTTTATTTCAGTGAAAATTATTTCTCGTTTGGCAGAACCGACACCTTATTTATAGAATTGCAAAATATCGATGAATCTTATTATCATTATCATAAACAGTATTATATCTACGAATCAGCCGGTTGGGGCGGCATAGGCACATTTCCTCAGCGTTACCCACTTTATTCCAATGTAACAAACGGATTGGGAATTTTCACGGGAATGTCGGTTACGAAAAAGAATCTTTTTAGCGAATAGCGGAAAAATGAAAATCAAACACGTATATTTTTTACTCTTCATAGTAATAATTCAGCATAGCCGGGCTTCAACAATTCAGCTTTCAGGCTTTGTTCGCGATGCGCAAAACGGTGAAGTTTTAATCGGAGCTAATGTATTGGTAAGCAATCAGCACACCGGCGCCACAACCGACAACCGGGGATATTTCAGCCTGAAAGCAAGCGTGCCTTGCAAACTTAGCATTTCGTATATTGGATATAATACGATTGAAGTCAGTATCTTGTCAGTGCACGACAGTCTGCTCAACATACAACTTGACACAGAAAACGAGTTGCAGGAAATCACTGTTACCGCTCCTCGTGAGAGGCTTTTCGAAACTACTCGGTTTTCCAGCAAACAGCTTACTCAAATTCCTACGCTGGGCGGCAAACCAGATGTAATCAAAGCTATGCAACTTATACCCGGCGTACAAACACAGTCGGAAGGAATGAGTTTAATGATGGTACGAGGTGGTGAACCGGGACAAAATCAGTATTTGTTGGATAACGTACCACTTATCTATGTAAATCACCTCGGCGGTTTCCTTTCTGTCTTTAACCCGGATATGATTAATTCGGTGGATTTTCACAAAGGAAACTTTCCTGCCCGACAAGGTGGTAAGTTATCGTCCATAGTGGACATCACACAACGAGAGGGTAATATTTCTAAACATCTGGGATCTTTCAGTGTAGGCGTTACCGATCTTTCATTCACATTTGAAGGCCCTTTGGCAAACAATAAAATCAGCTATATAGTCACCGCCCGGAAAACCCTGACAGATGCACTTCTCGGCTTAGTAAGCACTGTGGCAGATGGAAATGATGCAATTGTCGCTTACGGTTTTCATGATATCAACGCCAAACTGAACTGGAAACCAGATGATCGAAACAGCCTGAGTCTTAATTTATATCAGGGTGATGATTACCTGAATTACTGGACCAAGCCTTGGAAAATGAAAAATGACGAACGCAGTCACTTCAACCAACAATGGGGTAATTGGTTAATCTCAGGTCGCTGGAACCGTGTTTTTTCTCCTAAGCTTTATGCTGAAAATATTCTTTCTTTCAGTCGCTACCGCAATAGAACAGGACTAGATTATAGGTATAAAGAAGATGATGTAACCAAGGAACTGGAAACCTTGAACAGAGCTTCGGTCAACGATTTTTCGTTCCGTTCGGCATGGAAATATTCTTTCCTGAAAAACTGGAACATGGAATTCGGCGGACAGATAAGCAGTCTTAGTTACGAACCGAATTACAACTATCTTTCCACTTCTTCCACACCGGCTATCGGCGATAAATTTAACGCAGTTGAATCGGCGATATATATGGATAACAAAATCAACCTGATGCCAGGGTTGATGATTCAGCCGTCATTCCGTTTAAGCTGTTTCAACAACAACGACAAGAATTTTATTAATCCTGAACCCCGTGTAAACATTTCCTATTCTCCTAATCAAAATCAAAGTTTCAACCTGAATTACATGCGGGTAAGTCAGAGTTCACATCTTGTTTTTACTCAATCCGAACTATTAAAAAAAGAAGTATGGCTACCCGCTACAACAATATTACCACCGGAAACTTCAAATCAGTATGCCTTTTCGTGGAACGGGCAGTTTGCCGGAGGAAAGTTTTCAGTAGAAACCGGTGTATACTACAAACAAATGAATCATCTTGTTACGCTGAAAGAAGGATACGAAAATATGGTCAACATCGTGGCGGTGGAAAACAAAATCGAAACCAATGGAAAGGGAACGGCTTACGGCGCAGAACTGATGTTAAAGAAAAATACCGGAAAATGGACAGGTTCGCTGGGCTATGCATGGTCGTATGCCAACCGCACATTTGCCAACATCAACAATGGGGATAATTATGAATATGATTTTAACCGGCCACATAATGTGACTTTAACCGTAAATCGCGAACTACCCAAGAACTGGGTTATGAACGTGGTATGGATATTTCAGAGCGGAATGCCATATACACCGGCTTTAGGAAAATATTATACTTTAAATCCTGAAACACAAAAACCCTCGATTGAACTCATCTACGGAGATAAAAACTCAGCACGAATGCAACCCTATCATCGTCTTGATCTGGGACTTAGTCATACAATAACGAATCGCAAAGGGAATAAAGCTATGTGGACATACTCCATTTACAATGCTTACAATCGCATCAATCCGTATAGTTATTATTATGATGATGATAAAAAACGTAATAATTTAACAGATTACACACGTCCGCTGAAATTGCACAAAATCGGGATTTTCTCTATCATCCCGAGTATTTCATACAAAGTGTATTTTGATTACAACAAGCGATCTGAGAAACAACCGAAAGAAAAGAAAAAATATAATTGGTTGTATTTTTAAAAAGCAGCTTTCAGAATCTCCTCCATCTCCAACTGTACCTTTTTCGCTTCTGCTCTTGCCGCTTCCGCGAAGTCTTTTCCGGAGGACGCATAGATAATCTGACGAGAAGAATTGACCAGTAAGCCGCAAGTTGAGTTCAATCCGTATTTGGCTACTTCCTGCAGACTGCCACCCTGTGCCCCGACTCCGGGAACCAACAAGAAATGGTCGGGAATGATTTGCCTTATTTCCGACAGCATATCCGCTTTGGTAGCGCCTACCACATACATAAGGTTGTCGCTTGTACCCCACTGTTGCGATGTTTTGAGTACTTTCTCGAATAACTTTTCTCCACTTTCGGCATCCTGCATAAACTGAAAGTCGAAAGCCCCCTTATTGGAAGTCAGCGCCAGCAGAATAACCCATTTATCTGTGTAAGTGAGAAAAGGCGTTACCGAGTCTTCGCCCATATAAGGTGCGACGGTTACGGCATCAAAATCCATATTCCCCAGAAAAGTACTGGCGTACATGGCAGATGTATTGCCGATATCCCCTCTTTTGGCATCCGCAATAATAAACTGATCGGGATAATTTTCGCGGATATAGTCGACGGTACGCTCCAATGCCTCCCAGCCCTGCAAACCTAAGCTTTCGTAAAATGCCAGATTGGGTTTATACGCGACACATAAATCAGCCGTAGCATCAATAATCGCTTTATTGAAGGTAAAAATGCTGTCGTTTTCTTCTTCAAATAAAAACTCCGGGATTTTCTTGATATCCGTGTCCAACCCTACACAGAGAAAAGATTTCTTACGTTGAATGTTATCAAATAATTGCGCTCTGTTCATATTTGTATCTTTAAATAACGAATAACTAATAGCGAATAGTGAATAGCGATTAGTTATTAGCTATTAGCTATTAGCTATTAGCTATTAACTATTCGCTTACAACTCGCTTTCCTTCAACCTTTCTGCATTTTCGGCTACGATCAACTGATCGATTACCGACTGGATATCACCGTTCATGAAAGCCGACAGGTTGTAGATAGTAAAATTAATGCGGTGATCGGTGATTCGTCCCTGCGGATAATTGTAGGTCCTGATTTTGGCGGAGCGGTCACCTGTAGAAACCATGGTTTTACGTTTCGAACCAATTTCATCCAGGTATTTCTGATGCTCAATGGCATAAATACGCGACCGCAGTTCGACCATCGCCTTGGCCTTGTTTTTATGTTGCGATTTCTCGTCCTGGCACTGCACTGTGATACCGGTCGGGATATGCACCAGCCTGATGGCTGAATAGGTTGTATTTACCGACTGTCCACCCGCACCCGACGAACAGAAAGTATCCACCCGCACATCCGACTCCTTCAGTTCGATATCGAACTCTTCAGCTTCGGGCAACACCGCCACCGTAGCAGCAGAGGTATGTACACGTCCCTGCGTTTCTGTTTGTGGAACCCGTTGTACCCTATGCACGCCCGATTCATACTTCAGTGTGCCGTACACCTGTTGACCGGACACCGTAAAGATGATTTCCTTATATCCTCCTATTGTCCCTTCTGAAACGCTTGTCACTTCGACCTTCCAGCCCTTTGAATCACAATAGCGGGCGTACATTTTAAATAAATCGCCGGCAAAAATCGCAGCCTCATCACCACCAGTGCCACCCCTGATTTCGACAATGGCATTTTTATCATCCTCAGGATCGGCCGGAATCAGCAGCAACTTTATCGCCTCTTCCATTTGTGGAATCTTCGGTTCTATCTCATCAATTTCCGACTTTGCCATTTCCCGCATTTCAGAATCCGATTCGGTCTCTAATATCTCTTTTGCTTCTGCCAGATGCGACAAAGCCAATTTATATTCATCACGGGCAGAAAGAATTTCTTCCAAATCACGATACTCTTTGTTCAGTTTCACAAAGCGCTTCTGATCTGAAATGACTGACGGATCGGTAATCAAAGTCGATATCTCGTCAAATTTATGCTGTAATGCGTCTAATTTTTCTATTAATGATGTTTCTGCCATGTATTATGCTTGCAATTAAAAAAGCGACGCAAAAGTACCAATATTTTGCGTGATATGAAAATCAGATATTAAAATAACTATTTCAATATTCGTAAGTAAAATTCACACATAAACGACTTTAGTCACAGGTGTTGAGTCCCACCAATCATACCTTATTTATTGACCTTATTTTCTGACTAAACAACCTTAGTAGCAAATGGATCTGTCATCAAACCTAACCTTATTTCTAATCATCTTTGAATAAAATAAGGTAATAAGGTCAGAGGAAGAATGTAATTATCTCTCTGCTACTAAGGTTGTTTAGTCAGAAAATAAGGTTTTAACAAGGCACAAACAATCATCTACCTGAAAACTTATCCGTGCACATTAAATACTGAAAGTTCTAAACACAAATAACTTACTACAATTAATTTATTTGATCTTTACATATTCATCATGCAACTTCAGGGCATACTCCATACAACGGGGATTATCCGCATCTGCCAGCTTCGGGTTAAGCTTCGGAATTTTCAACTCCATGCCGATGGCAATGTCATCAGGAGAATCCAGCAGATCACGATTGGCTTCGAATATATACACCCAAAACTCTTTTACTCCATAATGACGTTCCGAGATACGGGTAAGCCGGCTTCCCTGTATAACTTTTTCGGTTGCTATAAATTCTTTGTAAACACGCGGTTGATCGAACAAGATCTGCAACTCATCAACAGGTTCTGCCGGTTTCACAACAGCAGCCTGTGTAACTGTGTCCTGCTGTAACACTGTCGTATCAGTCAACAGAGTATCCACAGGTATTTCTTCCTGAATTATATACTGATTTCCAGGCATCTGAACAATTTCTTTTTTGAATCGATTTGAATCAATATATTTTTTCACCAATGAAAACACATCAAAATCGATCAATACATACACCAACAAACCGCCTAACATGATTCCTACAAACAGAAAATCCAGTTTCCGTCCCGGTGTTCTGGTGGGTGAGCTTTTCCCTAATCTCTCAGGGTGAAATTCGTCTGCTTCCTTTATTCTTCTTTTTCTGCTTTCTGTCTTTTCTGCTTTTTGCTTCTCTTTTGTAATTTCCTGTGGTTCTTCAACGGAGACTTCAGACATCACCATGGTTTCTTTTTCAACTACAGGAGATGCTTCTTTATGAATAACAGTAACAATTTCTTCCGGCGCTTCAGTCGCCTCAACTTCAACCGGCTCAACTATCTCTTTTTCAATAATATCAGGCTTCTCTTCCGGCTTTTCCTCCGTTTCTTCAGAAACAATCATTTCAAGTGGGGTTTCTATTTCAACCGGAACTTCAGGAGCTACTGATTCTGATGACATTGTAGCCTCACCTTCTATCTCAGCACCCTTCGTTTTGTCTTCCTGTTTATCATTCAAAGCATTGATTTCCGACAAAATATCCTTGATTTCATTGGCCTGTTCATTAAACAACTTCAACGGCATTTGATCCGCATCAACTGTTTCCTCAGAAGATTTTTCAGTAGCTTCTGCACCATCGTCCAACAATACCGGTTGCAAATGGGCATACGGTTCATTGGCAAGTTCTTTTAACTCAGCATCCGGAGTGAATACAACCTTATGATAT
>JAKIYP010000142.1 GCA_022708505.1 Bacteroidota bacterium | reverse complement strand
ACCAATCTATAAGAAGGCACAACCACGCACAAAAATAAAACTAACCCGTGAGGTAGAGTCTGCAATAGACCGGTTGCTTGAAAAGAACGAACAAAAGAAGCAGCAAGGGAGAGGAGACATCACGCAGATAGAGCTCGCGAATCAGATCACTCAGATCCACACTACATCCTTCTTTTTTGCGGGGTGTGACCTGTACATGTCCTTTGTCGTTGATGGAGAAATATCCGTTTCCTCGGCCGTTGATATTATACAACTCTTCCGAATATTCAATGCGCCATTTTCTCATTCCAACAAACAGTATTTAAAGGTGATAATTGATGATGAATTAATAACCTGTAAAATTAAGCAATAATTTCTGGTTACGGAGCCGGTGGGAGAAAATGATGCTGAAAAGCTCCTTTTCTAGCCTGAAAAAGAGTGTATAACTTTTTTTAACGGAATAAGGGCAACATTTTATCTGCTTCATGCATCTATAAACAATAAATACTGAACGTTCGCATGTTAAATACATATCAGCTAATTCGCATGTTAAATACATATCAGCTAAAGATGAAACCTATCCATGATTTGTGGGGACTCATTGACCTCTGAGAACGTAAAAAGAGCAGCTGTTTAAAGCGTAACAAGTTCTGTTATTTTAGTGAACGAGGTCAATCATGGGTCACAAAACATTGTCAGTCGAAGATTTAGCTGTTTATGAAACCTGCGAAACTTGAATAAATATATATCATTTCAAAAAGAATCACGATGAGAACAAAAATTCATACACTACTTTTAGCGGGCATCACCGGTTTGTCTCTGGCGTCGTCATGCGATAAAAACAACGGCGATAGCGATACACAGGATTTGCCGGACCCCATTCAAATCAGTCTGCGGTCAGCCGAAAAGGAGATGGTTCAATCGGATCAGTCGTTTGCCTTTGCCTTTTTTGAAAATGTGTTTAACGAAGAGTCTGTTGCGGAGGATCATAATTTCATGGTGTCGCCGCTCAGCCTGAGCATGGCACTGGCCATGACCTGGAACGGAGCTGCTGGTGAAACCAAATCGGCCATGCATCAGACACTGAAAATGGGAGATTATGCCAAAGAAGAGCTAATAAACAGTTATTACAAAAAGCTGAAAGAGGCTTTGTTAAAAACGGATCCCACCACCAAACTTTCGATTGCCAATGCTATTTTCACCAATCAGTCGGTGTTGATCAATCCCGATTTTATCCGTACCAACCAATCCTATTATGATGCCACGGTGCAGCCTGTCGATTTTTCCGGTACCGCTGCCATGGGTATCATTAACCAATGGGCATCGGATCATACAAACGGATTGATTAAGGAAGTGATTGACAAGACCAACGCCTACGATCTGATGTATCTGCTCAATGCCATCTATTTCAAGGGGATATGGACAAGGGAATTTGACGCAAAAAATACCTCCCGGTTGCCATTCACCCGTGAAGACGGAACCATACAGCAGGTTGATATGATGAGACAAATGGCGACGTTTAACTATACAGAAGATCAGCTTCTGCAGATGGTACAACTACCCTATGGCAACCAGGCGTTCAGCATGATGGTGTTACTACCCCGGCAGGGGAAGAGGCTGCAGGAGGTGGTGGCTGCAACACGGCAAACTGACTACTGGAACGGCCTGAAATCGGGATTGCATGAAGCCGAAGTGGATCTGTTCCTGCCGAAATTCAAGACGGAGTACAGTAAGAAATTGAACGATGTGCTCTCGAAGATGGGTATGGAGATTGCCTTTACCGATGCCGCCGATTTCTCCGGAATGACGGATCATCCTGCTAAAATTGCTTTCGTGAAGCAGGATACCTATATCAGTACCGACGAGTCGGGCACAGAGGCGGCAGCCGTCACGACCGTAGGCATGGAACTGACATCAATGCCAGCTGAACCGCAAAGAGTGGTCTTCAACGCCGACAAGCCGTTCATTTATATCATTCAGGAGAACTCCACGGGAGCAATCCTGTTTATGGGTGCAGTGAAAAACTTGAACGATTAAGGACTCCCTATTCATTTTTGAGGAGTCCAGTTTAAAAACACATTTAATTTAAAGCTCGCATCGCTGGCATATTTAACCTGAGAACGTCCTTCGAATAAAAATATTCCAGGCAAAGCCAAATAGCGAAAAAATCACGTACAAAAATTGCTGATTTTCGCAATAAATGGTTTGTTATTAACATAATATCATATAAAGCAGTAGGCATTGACGGATCAAACCCGTCTGTAAGCACTTTTTTGGCCACGTACCGGTATATTCTTCCAAAATTGATGGCAATCCCGGCATTAACCGCGAATAAAGTTGTTTTAAATATCCCTCTTACTTTTGTTTTCCCGTTATTGGTCCTGGTCTTAAACTCTTTCATGAGCGCCTCCACGTTTGGCCGGATCTTTCTTCGCTGCGCGGGGATGTTCAGGATATTGCTGTTGCGCTTGTTTTTTAGGTAGTCTTCATGTTTAAAATAATATCTTCCTTTGTTTTTAACCATCGGGCATTTTTCTT
>JAKIYP010000063.1 GCA_022708505.1 Bacteroidota bacterium | reverse complement strand
GTGTTGGTAACACCACCGGTTCTTTTAATGTATCATCAAAATTTAATTGAAAGTCAACTGTATCTTTGTTGATATCTACCAGCATTTCTTCGGCAAGTTTCTGCAAACGGGCTTCGGTATAACGCATCGCAGCCGGACTGTCACCATCGACTGAACCGAAGTTACCCTGTCCGTCAACCAATGGATAACGCAACGACCAAGGTTGCGCCATACGAACCAATGTACCATATATAGAAGAGTCACCGTGCGGATGGTATTTACCCATCACTTCCCCGACGATTCTGGCGGATTTTTTATAGGGTTTGTCTGAGTTGTTACCCAATTCATTCATTCCGAACAATACCCGGCGATGAACAGGTTTAAAACCGTCACGTACATCCGGCAAAGCACGGGAAACAATCACCGACATGGAATAGTCGATGTACGAAGACTTCATTTCTTCGTCGATATTTACCTTAATAATTTTGTCTTGATTTAACATCTGAACTTGTTTTTTTTCTTTTCAAAAAATCACGCTAAAGTAATACTTTTATTTGGATTTGCCAAGTGATTTTTGAATGAATTTCAGGTGGATTTTTTCCTCCTGATTGCATCCCTCAGGTTAACAGCAAGCTCATATTTTTCTTCATTTATAGCCATATTCAGTAGTTCTTCCAGGTCTTCCAATGACAATACATCAAGTTCTTCAGGAGTAAGTTGTTCGGCATCTATTTCATCTATTTCAGCTGTTTCTTCTTGCTGTGTATTTACGGGTTCCATTGCTTCAACCTCCATTCCTACAATATTCATGATTTCTTCTTTTATAAAAATCTCACAATCTGATCTGACAGCCAAAGCTATGGCATCGGAAGTACGAGCGTCTACGACCATGGATGTCTCTCCTTTTTTCAAATGTAACTCGGAATAAAAAACATCGTTAACCATATCGTATATAAGAACCTTTTCCAGTTTTGCCCCGAAAACTGTCAGCATAGTCAGAATCAAATCATGGGTAAGTGGACGTGGAGATTTCTTATTGTTCATCTTCAGGGCAATCGACTGTGCTTCGGGTTCACCAATCATAACAGAAAATCTTCTTTTACCGTTATTCTCTGCTAAAACCAAGCCGTAGGTTCCCACTACACCTTGGTTATAAACAAGTCCAGCTACATTAATCTTTATTTCAGACGTCATAATTTATATTTTTTTCAAAGCTATTCTTTAAAATTAAATCGTTGATAAAGCAAAGATAAAGTATTTTTATGAGCACGTCAATTTTTCATAGCAAAAAAAATCGTACTTTTGTGTCCGGATAAGAAACCGGAAATAATGCGTCATTCATCCAACATATTAATAAAAAACAAACGGGCTACTTTTGATTACGAGATAATCGAAAGATATACAGCAGGTATACAGCTTTTCGGGACTGAAATCAAATCGATTCGCGACGGGAAAGCTTCGTTGACAGACACTTATTGCACCTTCATCAACGATGAGATGTGGGTGAAAAACATGCATATTGCTACTTATTTCTTCGGCACTTACAATAACCACGACGTACGGCGTGACCGGAAACTCTTATTAAACAAGAAAGAGCTGAATAAATTAGCGCGTGCCACCCGTGAAACCGGATTAACCATCGTCCCTATTCGTATGTTCATCAATGACAAAGGATTAGCAAAATTGGAAATAGGACTGGCAAAGGGAAAGAAAAACTATGATAAACGTCAATCAATCAAGGAAAAAGACGCTAAAAGAGAAATGGAAAGGCATAGGGGTTAACAACACCGTTTGAATCACTTCTTTTTCTTCGTATACAAAAACCGCTTGATCTTCTGCGAAGCTGTTTTTTCAAAGGGTTCATGCATGACATCCACCCGCTTCAACTGCGAAAACTTGTTGAGTTTTTCATTGATTTCTTTGGTGAAATGCGTCATCCATTCATGATACTGAAGTTTCTTTTCATCAATGATTGATTTGAGTTGTTCGTAATGTTTTTCCAAAGCTTCCAAATCAAGCAAAACCTTCGCAACCAAGTAACCATCTTCTTCCACTACCAGAGATTCCAACACATACTGGTTGTTATTGATAACCGACTCTATATCCTCAGGATAGATATTTTCTCCACTGGCGCTTACAATTATATTTTTCATTCTGCCTTTGATAAACAAACGTTTGTGCCTGTCCATACGACCATAATCTCCAGTCCTGAACCATCCGTTTTCTACCAGCACTTCGGCTGTTGCTTCCGGATTCTTGTAATAACCCAACATGACATTCGGGCCTTTCGCCCAAATTTCACCAATTCCCTTTTCATTCGGTTCATGGATTTTCAGCTCAACCCCTCTGATGGCAAAACCTGTTGAATGCAGTTTTGTCTGATGCGGAGCCGCTCCGGCAATCAATGGCGCTGTTTCTGTCAGGCCATAACCAATGGCATAAGGCATGCGGGCTTCTTTCAGGAATCGTTCAACACGGGCATCAATTTTGGCACCTCCTATGCCAAAGAATTTTAATCTGCCCCCAAATGTCTGATATAACTTTTTACCAGCAATCCGGTGAATCAATATCCTGAACAGTGGTGTTTTATATATCATCCGGGTGAAATGATTCTTCGCAAACTTACCTTGTACCTGTACTTTATAAATCTTTTCCATGATCAATGGAACGGATAACATCATGGTCGGACGAATTTTGGCCAATGCGGGTAATAAAGCTGCTGCTGTAGGCGGTTTTTCCAGATAGTAAATAGAAGCACCATACATGATCGGGTACAACATACCGATAGCGTTTTCGTAGGTATGCGAAAGAGGCAGGAAAGACAAAAAAACATCTTCGTGATTGATGGGGAAAACATCGAATGATGTTGCTGCAACAAAAGTCATGTTGTTATGTGTCAGCACCACTCCTTTTGAACGACCGGTGGTACCGGAAGTGTAAATAATCGAAGCAATATCTGATTCATCAACCTGAACATTACCTGCTTTTTTCTCAACCGGTTCTGTTTCGCTTTTAATCACAGAGAAATTATCTAATTTGATGATGGTTTTCAGGGTCGGAACAGGCAGATTTTCAATGCGAGGAAATAATCGTTCACTTACAAATAAAACAATTGATTCTGAATGTTCAAGTACATTTTTTGTTTCATCAGCAGAAAAATCCGGTAGAATCGGAACGATAATCAATCCTTTTGAAACTACCGCGAAGAAAGCAATTACCCAGTTGGGCATATTGTGACTAAACAACGCTACTGTATCACCTTTCTTCAAACCATAAGCAGATAGTAAATCAGCAGTTCTTTCGATTTCTTTGCCTAATTGTGCGTAATTAATGGGTTGACCTTCAACAAAAGAGATGGATTGATTTTGCGGATAGGAATTTACAGAATTTTCAATCAAACATTTAAGTGTCTGTGATTGAAGATGAATTTCTTTATGCATTAAATTGTTTTGTAATTTTCAAAGCACAAATATATACATAATTCACAACAAATTGCACATTATAAAATTATTTGTGCAATTTTTATTTATATAAGATGAAAATGCTGGGTCTTTTATTCAAATCAGGTAAATTTCCTTTCCAGTTTTGAATTGATTTGGTTTTGATGTATTCGGTTGACAACGTGATGTCGGCTGCTACACACAATTTCGTTTCCGGTTGACAAACAAACAAAATATCAGCCAGCGTTTTCATATTCCGGTAAGGAGTTTCGATGAAAATCTGGGTCTGACTTTCAGCATAGATTCTTTTCTCCAGCATTTTAAGCATTTTTACCTTCTCATTTTCCTGAATCGGTAAATAGCCGTTAAAAGCAAAACTTTGTCCGTTGAAACCCGAAGCCATCAATGCCAGTAAAATGGATGAAGGTCCGACTAGTGGTATAACCTGAATATTAGCCGATTGAGCCAACGCCACTACATCGGCACCCGGGTCAGCAATGGCGGGGCAACCAGCTTCGGAAAGCAACCCGACATCATTCCCCTGCTTTAACGGTTGAATAAAAGATTGCAAATCAACCGGAGATGTATGCTTATTCAACACAAAGAAAATAAGTTCGTCGATATTGATTGTCGGATCGCATTTTTTTAGGAACCTGCGTGCCGTACGCACATCTTCGACGATAAAATGATTAATTGTTGAAAGCAGGGTGTTGTTATACACCGGCAATATTTTGATAAAATCTGTATCTCCCAATTGCGTGGGAAAGAGATATAATTTTCCGGTCATATCAGTTGTTTTTTAATTCTTCGAGTGTTTCACTTAATATTTCCCACTCGTATAACTTTTGTTCCAATTCACGTTGTTTTTTCTGAAATAACATTATAAATTCACTGTCAGAAGCCTTTTCCGGTTGCTGTAAAACTGTTTCCATCTGTTTAATTTCTGTTTCCAGAGCTGCAATCTGCATTTCAACATCGGTCACTTCCTTTTCCGCTTTTCTGATTTTTTTACTCAGTTCTTTGCGCGCTTCGTAGTTCAGTTTATTTTCAGAACTTGTCTTTTCTTCTTGAACAGCTTCTTTTTTTTGCTGAAGAGTGTTGATTTCCAGTTCTTGTAGATTCTGC
This sequence comes from Bacteroidota bacterium, assembly GCA_022708505.1. GTDB lineage: Bacteria > Bacteroidota > Bacteroidia > Bacteroidales > Paludibacteraceae > Paludibacter. The sequence goes on along the minus strand of JAKIYP010000063.1, from coordinate 7,298 downwards.
ATTTTTTTATACTGAAGGAAATCATAGATTCCACCAAGATGCTCCCTTACTTTTTTGTTTCCAAATTCATAAACCTTGGTAACCAACCCGTCTAAAAATTCACGGTCGTGCGACACAATAATCGCTGTACCATTGAATGCTTTGATGGCTTCTTTCAGCACATCTTTCGAACGCATATCCAGGTGATTGGTAGGCTCATCGAGAATTAACAGGTTTACCGGTTCCAGCAACAAACGAATCATCGCGAGCCGGGAACGTTCACCACCGGAAAGTACCTTAACTTTTTTATCAGACGCTTCTCCACCAAACATAAAAGCGCCAAGGATGTCCCTTATTTTGGTACGGATATCTCCCACCGCAACATGATCAATCGTTTGAAATACAGTCAGGTTTTCATCCAGCAAAGCAGCCTGATTCTGGGCAAAATAACCAATTTTCACTTGGTGACCTAATTTCAGTTTTCCCGAAAAAGAAATTTCATTCATGATACATTTTACCAGCGTACTTTTCCCTTCTCCGTTCTTTCCGACAAATGCTACCTTTTCTCCCCGGTTGATAATCATACCGATATTATCCAACACCAAGTGATCTCCGTATGCTTTAGAGAGATGTTCAATTTCAACCGGAATGATTCCCGAATGAGGTGCCGGTGGAAATTTAAGGTTCAGTCTGGAATTATCTTCCTGATCCACTTCAAGACGTTCCAATTTTTCTAATTGTTTAATACGCGACTGAACCTGAACCGATTTAGTTGCCTTGTATCGAAAACGTTCGATAAATTCTTCCGTATCACGGATCATTTTTTGCTGGTTTTCGTAAGCCCTGACCTGTTGTTCGTGTCTTTCCTTCCTTAATTCCACATATTTGGAGTAATTCACCTGATAGTCATAAATTTTACCCAGCGAGATTTCGATGGTTCTGGTTGTAACCGCATCAATAAAGGCTCTGTCGTGCGAAACCAGCACAACAGCGCTTCCTGAGGCAATCAGAAAACTCTCGAACCACTGAATCGACTCTATGTCCAGGTGGTTAGTCGGTTCATCGAGCAACAACAAATCAGGTTGTTGCAGAATTATTTTTGCCAGCTCGATGCGCATCCGCCATCCACCACTGAATTCAGCACACTGCCGGTTAAAATCGGTACGGTCAAAACCCAGTCCGACCAATGTTTTTTCAATTTCAGCCTGATAATTTCCGCCATCCACAATCTGAAGATATTCCTGCGTATGAGACAGTTTTTCAATGATTCGATGGTAATCCTCACTGTCATAATCAGTTCTGGTGGCCAATTCAGTCCCCATACGGTCGATATCCTGTTTCAGCTCTTTGATGTGTTCAAAAGCCTTTTCGGTTTCCTGCATCACGGTAGTACCTTCGTTGTGAATCATGTGCTGAGGCAGGTAACCCACGGTGAGGTCTTTGGGAATCACAATACGCCCTTTAGTGGGCGACATTTTTCCGGATATCAGCTTTAATAAAGTAGTTTTGCCCGCGCCGTTTTTTCCGACGAGGGCAATTCTGTCTTTTGGATTAATGAGAAATCCTATATCATCGAATAGTGGCGTGCCACCAAATTCAACCCGCAATTGTTCTATGGAAATCATATATCTAAGCGCTCATATTGAGAATTCTTACTTTTGAATTCTGGTACAATTTTCTTCATCGTTGCTACAGTCAGATAATCTTTACAAAGTTTACTGTAGTTAATCAGTTTATTAATCAAAATCGAAACCTTATCATAATCATATTGTTGCACATTGGCAATCATGATTTTGGGATGATGGGTATTCTGGGTGTATTCTTTTTTATTCAGTAACTCTTCGAATAATTTTTCACCCGGACGCAAACCGGTAAAAACAATCTTGATATCCTCTTCCGGCACAAAACCAGCCAACCGGATCATTTTACGAGCTAAATCAACGATTTTCACCGGTTTGCCCATATCGAATATATATATTTCACCGCCATTCCCCATGGAACCGGCCTCCAAAACCAGCATACAAGCCTCGGGGATCGTCATGAAATAACGGATAATTTCAGGATGCGTAACGGTAACCGGACCACCATGTTCGATTTGCTTTTTAAAGTAGGGAATCACAGAACCACTTGAGCCCAATACATTACCGAAACGGGTGGTAATAAATTTGGTGGTACTTCCGTTCATGGTTGCATGCAATTTGCGGAAAAGCGATTGCACGTAAATCTCGGCAATACGCTTGGAAGCTCCCATTACATTCGTCGGATTTACAGCTTTGTCGGTCGAAACCATCACAAAACGTTCCACCCTGTATTTAACAGCCAGATCAGCCAGTATTTTGGTACCCAACACATTCACCTGAATACTTTCAACCGGGTAATCCTCCATCATCGGCACATGCTTGTACGCAGCAGCATGGTAAATGATATCCGGACGATACAGATCCACCATATACTCCATCCTGTCCTTGTTACGAACATCGCCCAGAAAGACCGTAACATTTTTATCCTCGTATTTTTCCTGTAAATCAAGCTTCAGGTCATGCATCTGAGATTCAGCATGATCAAGCAACACAACCAATTTCGTGTCATATTTAAGTACCTGAAGGGCAATTTCACTTCCGATAGACCCGGCTGCACCGGTAACCAATACAACTTTATCTTTCAATTGTGAAGCTATATTCTCAGTAGAGATATTGATTTGAGGACGCTCAAGCAAGTTCTCGATGGGGATTGAACGAATTTCGCCGATACTCGGGATGTCGTTTTTCCATATGTTCATCGGAGGAAGAGAAAGAACCGTGAGGTTATTATCGATAAATTTCTCCAACACATTGGAAGTATTTACCTGATTCAGTTTAACCGGAGAAATGATAATAGATTTACATTTTTTGACAATAATCTTTTTGAGTGTTTCATCATTGAGGTGATAAACCTTAACCCCCATAATCATTTTCTCACTGGCATTTTTGTCGTCATCAATAAACCCGACCAATTTATATTTTGAGCCAACCTGTTCTGACATAAGCATTTTGGCTATACCAATTGCTGCTGATTTAGTTCCGTAAATCATCACCGGGGTAATGTAATCACCACGTTGCGTAAAATAGTCATAAGCTGTCTTAATAAGTAACCTGATCAGCAATAAGAACAAGAACGACAGTACTCCGTAAATAATCAGTTCAGCATAAAAAATCAGCACACCTTTCGATAGCGAAGTCATTATCAGGTTGATAAAACTAACAACGGCAATATTCAACACAATTGCGAAAAAAATCTTGGTTACATCTACAAAACTTGCATATCGCAAAACGCCTGAATAAGTATGAAAAAACCAAAAGAGGACAACCTGAAAAGATACGAGAACAATCATCCGTTGAACATCATTTAATGAAACCGATACCAAAGGTTCAATTCTTATTTTTTCAGACACATAAACAGCAATCAAAAAGGCGATAATACTGAGTAGGACATCCATTAAGAGAACAATCCACCTGGGGAGGTATTTCATCGAAACAAATCTGGAAAGAACTGCATTATCAAGTAAATCTGGGTCTTGTTTTTTCATACGCAACGTATCATAAAAGTGGGTGCAAAGTTAAATCATTTATTTTACAAATTACAACTAACTTTGCAGAAAAAGTTTAAAATTCATTTGGTTATATTCACATCTAAAATGAAACGTATATATCTGTGAAAAATTGTTTGGTTGATTTAAAAAATTAATTCCATATCTTTGCAGCCACATTCAAATTTAAAGTTATGTCGATACACTTCGAAAATGTGCGCAGGGTTACGACCCAGCGATTGATTGAAATGAAAAAAAGAGGTGAGAAAATAAGCATGTTAACAGCTTATGATTACACCATGGGAAGCATCGTGGACCGGGCCGGTGTTGATGTGATTCTGGTGGGAGATTCGGCTTCTAATGTGATGTGCGGCAATGCTACCACGTTACCTATTACGTTGGATCAGATGATATTTCTGGCAAAATCGGTTGTTCGCGGTGTAAAGCGTGCACTGGTAGTTATTGATATGCCTTTCGGTTCTTATCAGGGAAACTCACGTGAAGCCATCACTTCAGCCATCCGCATCATGAAAGAAACCCATGGGGATTGCATCAAGATGGAAGGTGGTGAAGAAGTAATCGAATCCATCAAACGCGTTCTCAGCGCCGGTATTCCGGTTATGGGTCACCTGGGTCTGATGCCTCAGTCGATTAACAAATACGGAACTTATGCAGTAAGAGCGCAGGAGGAAGAAGAAGCTGAAAAACTTATTCGGGATGCGCACTTGTTAGAAGAGACCGGCTGTTTTGCTCTCGTACTCGAAAAAATACCGGCCAAATTAGCCAAACGGATAGCTTCAGAACTTACCATTCCGGTAATCGGCATTGGAGCCGGTGGCGGGGTGGATGGTCAGGTGTTGGTTATTCACGATATGTTGGGCCTGAACAACGACTTCTCTCCACGATTTCTCAGAAGATATGCCAATCTGGAAGCCGTAATGGATAATGCCATCAAACATTATGTGGATGATGTGAAATCGGGTGATTTCCCGAATGAACAGGAACAGTATTAAGGTCGTCGGACAACAGACATCTGACGCAATGCTTCTTTATTTAGACTGATTTGACAAACCCCGAATCAGTCTTTTTTATGATCAGTTAAGAATAAAAATCAGCTACTCATCACTCAAAAAAGCACATTCAGCGTTTTTATTATCATTGTTATAATGTGAAAATTTTATTTTTGTCCAAAAATTATTTTCATAAATTAATCGGCAAAAATAAAATAATAAAATGCTGTTACGAAATCACCAAAAGACAGGACTTTTTTTACTACTCTGTTTATTTTCTCTGCTTTCATTTTCACAAAACAACCTTACCCAAACATTAAGAGGTGAAGTGGTGGATGCTTTTACCAAGCTTCCGCTACCCGGGGCAACTGTGGTAGTCTTAAACTCAGATCCGATACAGGGAACCACTACAGATGCAGATGGAAATTTCCGTTTTGAGAAACTGCTTACCGGTCGTACTGAAATTCAGGTCTCAATGGTCGGCTATCATCCGGTGGTGTTAAGCAATCTCTTGCTTACTACCGGTCGGGAACTGGTTGTAAACATAAACCTTGAAGAACAGGTTATTGCACTCGGCGGTATAGAAATCACTGCGGCAAACAGTGACCAACCCCGCAACGAGATGGCAATTACAAGTGCTCGTTCGTTTACCGTAGAGCAAACAGAACGATACGCAGGTAGTCTGGGCGACCCTTCTCGAATGGCGCAGAATTTTGCAGGGGTTTCATCGGCCGGTGACCAACGCAACGACATCATCATCCGGGGTAATTCTCCCCAGGGTTTGTTGTGGCGGCTTGAAGGGATAGATATCCCCAACCCCAATCACTTCGGTTCTATGGGTTCAACAGGCGGACCCGTTGGCATGCTGAACAACAACCTACTGGCAAATTCAGATTTTTATACCGGCGCATTTCCGGCTGAATTCGGGAACGCCCTGGCAGGTGCCTTCGATTTGCGTTTGCGCAATGGAAACAACGAAAAGCATGAATTCATGGGTCAGGTGGGCTTCAATGGTTTTGAACTGGGTGTCGAAGGACCTCTGTGCAGAAAGACCAGGGCATCATACCTGGTGAATATTCGTTACAGCACGATGGAAGTCCTAAACAAACTGGGAATGGATTTTGGCACCGGAAATGCAGTACCTCAGTATAAGGACATTTCCTTTAAACTGAATTTCCCTACGAAATCGGGACGCGTAACTTTGTTTGGTATGGCGGGTGATAGTTATATCGAAATGCTTGATAGCAAAGGTGATTCGGCTCAGTTTGGGTTTTCGGGTACCGACTTGTTTTTTGGTTCGCAAATGGGTGTGGCAGGTCTAACCCATGTGCACTATTTTTCGAATGACGCACGGGTGACTACCAACCTGGCTATGACCGGACATCAGAACAAAACTTCGATGATTGATTTTGTTTTCAATCCTGAAATTGAAATGATAAATGAGCATATATATGAAATTAAATATTCCCTTTCAAGCAAATACTCTCAAAGAATTAACAAACAAAACTTTGTCAACACAGGTTTTGTATTCGACCTATTCGACATCATGCAGAAAGGAAAACAGTATGTAAAACACATACAGGATTACAGGTATTACATGGATATACATGAAAATCTTTCATCAGCAAAAGCTTTTGCGGAATGGCAGTATAAGTTTTCCGATCGACTTACACTGAACACCGGTTTGCATGGCGCTTATCTATTCCTGAACGATTCTCATACCATCGAACCCAGGATGGCGCTTAAATGGCAGGCAAGTAACAAAGAAGCTGTTAGCTTTGGTGCCGGATTGCACAGTCAGTCGCAACTTAAGCCTGTGTATTTCATGCAATTGCTGACCGATTCGGTGAACAACAGTTACGAACGCACCAACGAAAAACTGGATTTTTCGAAAAGTATGCATCTGGTAGCCGGCTACGATCGGGTGTTGGGTGACAGACATCGGCTGAAATTGGAGGTGTATTACCAACACCTGTACAACATACCGGTTTCTCCTGATCGTCCTGAATATTCGATGCTTAACTCGGGCGGCGGCTTTTCGTACAATGTCTTTCACAATTGCGTGAACGAGGGAAAAGGCAAAAACATGGGGGTGGAACTTACCTTGGAGAAGTTTCTTGACAAAGGTTTTTATTATCTGCTGACTGCATCAGTTTTCGATTCAAAAGCCACCGGATTCGATGGCATCTGGAGAAACACACTTTTCAACAACAACTATGTATTTAATGCTTTAGGCGGCTACGAATGGCATTTCAATCAAAAGACATCGCTTGCTGCTGATTTGAAAGGCGTTTGGGCCGGTGGCATGCGTTATTTACCAATCGATACTGAACAATCGGCCTTAAACAACAGCGCGGTATATGATTGGGCAAATGTGAATGCGGAAAGATTCCCGGATTATTTCAGAATTAATGCCCGTGTTACGCTGCGTTTAAACGGCAAAAAAGTAAATCAGGAATGGGGACTCGATTTGCAAAACCTGACCAACCACCAAAACATCTTCACGCAAAACTGGGACTCCAACAAACAAGAGGTCTCAACATCCTATCAAATGGGATTCATGCCGATGATGACCTATAAAATTTTCTTTTAATGTAAAAGGCTGATTCGAATGAAACCGAATCAGCCTTTTTTCCTAAACCATCCACCCCAAAAAAGGTAAATAGTAAATGGTAAATCTACACGATGTAAGTTGTAGATGCCGTCTCTCCTCCTCTACCCGTCCAGTTGGTATGGAAGAACTC
>JAKIYP010000062.1 GCA_022708505.1 Bacteroidota bacterium | reverse complement strand
CTCAAATCTGGCAATCGTGCCAAAAGCTTCTTCAAATATGGACTGGAGTACATTGCAATGATGCTTTTGAATACAGGATTTCAATCAGATATAGATATATTTAAATTTTTGTCATGTACTTAGTTGATTATTATAAAAGCAAAAGAGACCGGCGTAGTGATATCGCCGGTCTCTTTTGCTTTTAAACCTGTCAGGATTTTAAATCCTGACAGGTTTGGTCGGTTTAAATTTTAGTTTTCAGAAAATCCAGGATGAATTTCGTTAGTATATCAATCGCTACGTGATTATTTCCTCCCTGCGGAACAATGATGTTGGCAAATCGTTTCGTAGGCTCAATAAATTGAAGGTGCATGGGTTTGACGGTCTTTTCATATCTTTCCATCACTTTGTTGACCGACCTGCCTCTTTCTACAATGTCGCGGTTGATGACACGAATCAGCCTGTCGTCGGCATCGGCATCTACAAACACCTTTAAATCCAGCATTTTTCTGACTTCGGGACTACTCAGAATGAGAATTCCTTCTACAATCACAACCCTGCAGGGTTTTATCGGAATGGTTTCTTCAGCCCTTGTGCAAGTCAGATAAGAATATATGGGTTGTTTTATACTTTTTCCTTGTTTTAGTTCTTTCAGATGTTTTACCAGCAATTCCCACTCAATTGAATCCGGATGATCGAAATTTATTTCTAACCGTTCCTCAAGAGGTTTGTGGCTACTGTCGCGGTAATATGAATCTTGAGGTAATATAACTACTTCATTTCCAGGTAGTCGTTCGAGAAGTTTTTTTACTACTGTTGTTTTTCCGGAGCCTGTGCCACCGGCTATTCCGATTATGAGCATGATTTTTTATTTTTTGCGTGCTAATATACAGATTTTTCTAATAATTATTTATCTTTTACGTATCCATATAGCACATTTTTATTTAATTTTACGGCGACATACGGAATTGAAAAACTATTTGTTGTTTATTATGTTTGAAGAGGAAAAACATTTTACCATCCGCGAGTGGTCTGAAGAAGACCGTCCGCGTGAAAAAATGCTTAAGAAAGGGACGATGGCGTTGTCAGATGCCGAATTATTGGCTATTCTGATAGGTTCCGGAAGTAAAAATGAATCAGCGGTTGAATTGGCCAAAAGGATAATGGCTGCCAGTCATTATAATATTAATGAACTGGCAAGACTTACAATATCTGAACTGTGCAGTAAATTTAAAGGAATTGGTGAGGCTAAAGCCGTTACAATTGTCGCGGCATTGGAATTAGGTAAAAGACGTAAAACGAAAGAAACAATAGATAAAAAGAAAATTGGCTCCAGTATTGATTTGTTTCATTTGTTTGAGGCCAGTGTAATTGACTTAGATTACGAAGAGTTTTGGGTTGCTCTGCTGGATGGGGCAAACAAAGTGATTGAAGTTAAAAAACTGACGCAGGGAGGTAGTAGTCAGACTGTTGTGGATATACCTATGTTGTTGAAACTGGCATTAGATAAAAAGGCTGCCTGTCTCGCAGTAGCGCATAATCATCCTTCGGGACAGAAGTTTCCCAGCCGTGAAGACGAAAAGGTAACCCACCGTGTCAGAGCAGGTTGTGAAGCTATAGGAATACGTTTCCTCGATCACCTTATTATTGCCGGCGGTTGTTATTATAGTTTTTGTGACGAAGGAAAAATTTGATAATCAATAGCCCCGGATTTTAACCCGGGGATTATGATGGAGGAAGATTGTAAAATAAATAATTGATAATCAATAGCCCCGGGTTTTAACCCGGGGACTGATAAAATAATATATGAAATTATTAGAAGTTAAAAATGTAGTAAAGCAATTCTCCGGACACCGCGCGTTGGATGGAGTGAGTCTGGATATCCCGGAAAATACGGTGTATGGTTTGCTGGGTCCTAACGGAGCAGGGAAGACCACGTTGATTCGTATTATCAATTGCATCACAGCTCCGGATAGTGGAGAAGTGTTCCTGAACGGGAAAAGACTTACTGCTGAGGACGTTCGGCATATAGGTTATCTGCCCGAAGAACGGGGGTTGTACAAAAAAATGAAAGTGGGAGAGCAGGCCTTGTATCTGGCACAGTTAAAAGGTATGACTAAGCAGGAGGCATTGATGGCGCTGAAATACTGGTTTGAGAAGTTTGAGATTCAATACTGGTGGAATAAAAAAATTGAAGAGCTTTCGAAAGGAATGGCTCAAAAGGTGCAATTCATCACAACCATCCTGCATAAACCCAAATTGCTGATTTTTGATGAACCTTTCAGTGGATTTGATCCGGTTAATGCGGACTTGCTTAAAAGAGAAATCCTGGCACTGAAAGACGGAGGTGCGACGATTATTTTTTCTACGCACAATATGTCATCCGTGGAAGAATTATGTGATAATATTTCACTGATTGATAAATCTAAAATTGTATTACAGGGGAATGTGGCTGAAATCAGGGCTGCGCATGCTACCGGTACTTATCGGGTAGTGACAAAAACGAATCTGCATGCCGATAGTTTTGACGTCCAGAGTGAGAAGGAAACGCATCATGGATTCGAATATGTGCTTAAATCAAGGGCCGGAGAATCAAACAATGTGTTGCTGGGTAGTTTAATGACTCAGTCTGAATTGTTTTCATTCGAAGAAGTGTTGCCGACCATGAATGATATTTTTATTGAGACAGTAACAACTAAACCGAAACAGTCATGAGCAAGATTGCATTGATTATCAATAGAGAATATACAACAAGGGTGATGAAACCATCCTTTATTATATTGACTTTCCTGACACCGGTACTGATTGCCGGTATGATTATGGTGCCCCTCCTGTTGGCACAAATCAAGGATAATACAGAGAAGAAGATTGTTGTCATAGATCAGACGGGACTTTATCAAAATGTATTTGCTGATAACGAAAGTTTTAAGTTCGAATTAATTGATCAGTCAATTGAAAGTTTTCGTACATCAAAGGATAAGGAGTCTTATGATGCAGTGCTTTTTATCCCGCAAGATTTATCGTTGAATCCCAAAGCAGCTACCTTGTTTTCAGAAGAACAGGTGGGGCTTGAATTGAAGTCTTATGTCTCGGGTTTGTTAAAGGACTATATTGAAGAAAGAAAACTTGCTGAGCTTAATATCCCTGATTTTAAGGAGCTGGTTGAGAAAACGAAAGTCAGCATTGATGTTAAAACCGTAAGATGGGGTAAAGATGGGGAAGAGAAAATGGGATCTGCGGAACTGGCTGTCATCATTGGGATGATTTCAGCTTTTGTAATTTACATTTTCATTGTGGTCTATGGAGCACAGGTCATGTCGGGTGTGGTACAGGAGAAAACCAGTCGCATTGTGGAAGTCATTATTTCATCTGTAAAGCCTTTTCAGTTGATGATGGGGAAAATTATTGGTATCGCCATGGTTGGACTTACACAGTTTGCGCTATGGGTCATTCTGTCGGTGGTGCTGGTCACAGCCCTGACCACTGCCTTTGGAACTACCCTCGATATTGAAGCTTATCAGCAGGCTCATACAATGGGAGTTTCAGCCGTAAATTTACCTTTTGATGATCAGGATGGGGTGGTTTCTGAATTGCTTATTGCCCTGCAAAATTTTGATTTTGTTCAGACGGGTGTTTTATTTGTGCTGTTCTTCCTTGGGGGGTATTTGTTGTATGCTTCGCTTTTTGCAGCGGTTGGATCAGCCGTGGATAATGAAACAGATACGCAGCAGTTCTCGCTACCATTAACACTACCCATCGTTTTTGCCATTTATGCTGCCATATACAGCGCGGAGAACCCTGATGGTCCGCTTGCCTTCTGGTGCTCTATGATTCCGTTTACTTCGCCGATAGTGATGATGGTCCGCTTGCCTTTTGGCGTGCCTGCATGGCAATTGGCACTATCGTTGGGTATTTTGATACTTTCTTTCATCGGGAGTACCTGGGTCGCAGGAAAGATCTACAGAACCGGTATCCTGATGTATGGTAAGAAAATTACCTGGAAGGAGATGATGAAGTGGGTGTTCTATAAAGGTTGATGATTTCAAAAACGTTGTAATGTCTGAGATTGATAAAAATATACACAGAATCCGGATAATTTCTCCTTCCGGGGCCATTAATCCTGATTTGATTGATGGTGCAGCCGACAGGTTGAAAAGCTGGGGTTTCGAAGTTGCCGAAGGTCGCTTTACCCGGGAAGTTTACGGCCGTTTTGCCGGAACTGACGAACAGCGTATCAGCGATTTACAGGACGCTATCAAAGATGAGAGTTTGACTGCTGTTTTGTGTAGTAGGGGAGGGTATGGATTAGCACCAATCATCGACAGAATTGATTTCTCACCCTTGATTCAGCATCCGAAATGGCTGATTGGTTTCAGTGATATCACGGTTATTCATGCTGCTTTATCACGCCTTAATATCCCTTCGCTTCACGCTGTGATGGCAAAACATCTGACTGAATTACCTGATGATTCGGCCTCCTTACAACACCTCAGAAAAATACTTGTAGGAGAATTTCCGAAGTATCATATTGCTTCAGATAAATTTAACCGCATTGGAAATGCAAAAGGCAAGCTTGTAGGAGGAAATTTATCTGTTTTGATGGGATTGCGCGGAACATCGTTTGAGCCCGAATATAAAGGAGCTATATTGTTTCTCGAGGAAATTGCCGAAGAACCCTATCACATCGACCGTATGATGCAAAATTTAAGAATGGGTGGTGTTTTTAATGAAATATCCGGACTCATTGTGGGGCATTTTACCAATTGCACGGAAGATCCACTGATGCAGAAATCTGTCAAAGAAATAATACTTGACGCAACTGCAGGATGCCCTGTTTGTTTTGGCTTTCCGGCCGGACATGAAGATGAGAATTATCCATTGATTATGGGAAGAGAGCTTACATTACAGGTGACAATGTCAGGAACGGAGATTAATTTCAATTGAACATTTCATGCAGTACCGAAACTGAATTAAGCCCATGAAATTCGGGAACATGCAGTTTGTAATACTCAATCAATCCATTCAGCAGTTCATTCCTTTTTTCGCGCGATAAGACTAAAGTGTTTCCGGATTCAAAGGAGAGCTGTAGTAGCGAGTTAAAGATAGTCGACATTTCGGCCGACAAAAAATGACTGTGCAAGGGTTTGTTTGTGAGGAATATCCCGTTTAGCAGATCAAAATACCTGGCGTTTTTTTCTTCCCGACTCGGTTCAAATCCGAGATATCCGGAAAGCTTCACCATGAGAATCAGATGAAAATTAGCAATCTCTGCATCACTTTGCTCAAGCGAAAGGACTGACTGCTCGAGAAAATCATAGAGGTGTACTTCAGGCTCGGGTTGTTTAAGTGTTTTATATAACAATTCTGCTGTAAAATGTGTAAGTGCATTTTTAAGCGGATGGCTGTAAATATTGGTCAAACTGTTTAGTATCCTGACCTCCCTGAGTTGTTGGAATTCTTTTCCTGGATGATAGGAAGCTGTGACTTCAATTAAGGAAAGCGGTAGAAAACAGGCAGCCCTGACCCCTGACTTTTTACCGTTTAGTCCGTATACGATATAGGAAACCCGTCCGTAATCCCGGGTATAAACCGTGACTATAGTTGACTTGTCTGAGTATTTTAGCGTTCGCAGTACCAAACCGGGTGTTTTCGTGAGCATGCGTGAATGAGATTTTCATGCAAAAATAAGATAATTATGGTAAATATGTCGTTTTTGGGATACACGATTAGTCGATAAAACAGGTGTGTTGTGAAAAACAGCGACTTAGGAAATATTCGAAAATATTTTTCAAAAGGTTTTGTAGAATCAAAAAACTGACGTATATTTGCACCCGCAATTGAGAGGTCAATTGTAGTTTAAAAAGTTCAAGGCCCATTCGTCTATCGGTTAGGACGCCAGATTTTCATTCTGGAAAGAGGGGTTCGATTCCCCTATGGGCTACAATGTTAATGAATTTAAAAGTAAGTTGAGATGGCAAATCATCAATCATCAATCAAAAGAATACGTCAGATACAAAAACGCAAATTGCATAATCGTTATTATGCAAAGACTGCTCGTAATGCTGTGCGTAAATTGCGTGCTACTACTGAGAAATCGGTTGCTGCCGAAATGTTGCCTAAAGTGAGCGCTATGTTGGATAAACTGGCCAAACGCAACATCATCCACAAAAATAAAGCGTCAAACCTGAAGTCAAAGTTGACGATTTATATCAATAAGTTGGCATAAATGTTTCATAATAAATATAAAAAGCCCGCTATCAAATTGGTAGCGGGCTTTTTGTCATGTACAGTGTATCTTCTTTTAGAATCCTACAACAGCCTGTAAAGCGAGTCCGCTGAATTTTCCACCATTGCGGATGTCCGTATCAAGAAATCCATCGTAGTTTTGAGTGACATACTCTAATTTTGCCATGATGTTTTGAGTTACAAACCAACCGGCACTTACAGCTAATCTGTCAATCGTGACATCTTCAGTATATCCGTTCAGGCGGGCATTGACAACATTATACCTGGCTCCGACCCAGAAGTCTTCATTTTTTCCAAATCGATATACCAAATCAGTTGCAATTTGACTTGCAGCCCGTTCTCCGGTTGTTTCGGTTCTTCCACGTCCATTAGCCGATTCAAAGGTAGTAAATGATTCCAATCCGCCATATTTCACAAATAAGTTGCCCATCATGGAGGTAACTTTATCTCCAAACCCAGGGTTCAGACGTCCGGATGTAAAAGTGGATGTTGTCAGTGCGTTATCCATCACGCCATAATAATGCGAACCGGCTCTGTCACCTCCGTACAAGGTGTTGGCATTTGAACCTGCTGTATGATAAACAGAACCAGTCAGACGAACCCGTAAGTCGCTGTTCAGTTGTTTGTCATAACCCAGTTTCCCGATAAATGCAGGTTTGGATTTTCCGTCGGAAGCACCCGGTACAGGGTCATATCCAAGTACACGTCCGTTAATCATACCATTGGTTGCCGCAAGTACACCTAAAAATCCATTGTGTGTGACATCAATTTCTGCCCCAATCTCTGTTGTAAATGCATCCATGATATAATTCTCAACAAAAGGATTGTACATGGCGTTCCCATTATCAGATCTGCGGAAGTGTGCATCCCCGTAGTTGATTTCCATGTGGCCAACCTTGATTGTTGTATAGCGCATGATTTCGTCTAACAAATCTATCTTCAGGAATGGCAGCTTGTCGAAACGAATGTATCCTCCCTTTACCCACGTTTCGTTGTGGTGGCGCGATGAAAGATACAAAGCCATGTTCATATAAACCCCTTCAGCCAGATTCACGTCGAAATACAGGTTTGCTACCGCAGTGTTAAATCCCGGTACAATGTTTACCAATGCTGTATTTGGATTGATTAGCGTGTTGGTAGTATAGTAAAATAAAAAAATAGATCAGGAAGTTTTAACTTAGTTGAGTAAAGCCTCTATACATGGTCGTTCTTTGACTGCAATTTCTTCTAATGTTTTACTTTTTAGCATCCTGATAAATTCTGATTTCATTTCAGACCAGTATTTGTTGGCATTGCAGCAACATTCTAATTCACAGAAATCAGGGTTGTCAAGACATTCAACGATTGTTATCGGTTCAAAAGCCGTATAGATATCGTACATGGTAATTAAATTTGCCGGACGGGTCAGTTTATATCCACTTCCTTTGCCTCTGTATGTAGTAATAAGTCCTTTTGATTTTAAGGCAGAAATAATGGCATCAAGGTATTTGTTCGATAATTTCTGACTTTCAGCAATGTCCTTTTGTAATAAACCTTTAGGTTCATCACAACAAGCAATTGAAATCATTGCCCTCAATCCGTATCGAATTTTAGTGTTGATCTTCATTCTGTTCTTTAATCACGGTTCAAAAGTAGATATTTTTTTTTATCCTACAAGTTTTATAGTATAAAAATAACAACAATATGCTATGTCAGATTCTGAAAAGACAGCAAGATAAACATAATGTCATGATAAATAGGGAGTGAAATGTTTGGTTTTAATGTGCTTGCAGCCAGTTCGTGCCTATCCCGCAATCGGCAATAAGCTTTACCCTAAGGTCAGCAGCATGCTCCATCTCTTCTGTTACCAGATTCTTTACAATTTCCAGCTCTGATGTTGGAACTGAAAAATTTAACTCGTCGTGTACCTGCATGATCATCTGTGTTTGCAGATGCTCTCGGTTAAGTCGATCCTGAATCCGAATCATGGCAATTTTGATGATGTCGGCGGCAGAGCCCTGAATAGGCGCATTGATAGCGTTTCGTTCAGCATAACCTCTTACTACACTGTTTTGTGAGTTGATGTCGTTGAGGAATCTTTTCCTGCCGAAAATTGTTTCAACATACCCGTTGGCTTTGGCTTCCTGAATGGCTTGTTCCATATAAGTTTTGACAGCGGGATAGGTCTGAAAATAGCCTTCTATCAGTTCTTTCGCTTCAGCTCTTGAAATGTTAAGTCTTTCAGCCAATCCGAAAGTGGAGATGCCATAAATGATGCCGAAGTTGGCTGTTTTAGCTTTTCGTCGCATGTCGGAATCCACCTTCTCAATTGGAATTTTGTAGATTTTAGCCGCAGTTGCCGTGTGGATGTCGTGCCCGCTACGGAAAGCTTCAATCATGTTTTCATCACCGCTCAAGTGTGCCATGATGCGAAGTTCAATCTGGGAGTAGTCAGCACTCAGAAAAACAGCTTCATCATCGGGAATAAATGCTTTTCGGATTTCTTTGCCTTGCGAATCACGGATAGGGATGTTTTGCAGGTTCGGATTGGTGGAGCTTAATCTTCCGGTAGAAGTAACCGTCTGATTGAAAGAGGTGTGTACTTTCCCGGTACGCGGATTAATCATCTCCGGCAGTGCATCGATATAGGTGCTGAGCAGCTTTTTTAATCCCCTGTAATCGAGTATCATTCCCACGATTGGGTGTTTGAATCTTATTTTCTCAAGAATGTCTTCGGATGTCGAATACTGACCGGTCTTTGTTTTTTTTGCTTTCTCATCGAGTTTTAACTGATCAAATAGAATTTCCCCGACCTGTGCGGGAGAGGATACATTAAATTCGGTACCAGCAAGCTGATGTATCTCTTTTTCCAGACGCAACATTTCTTCTGTCAGGATTAATGAACTTTGTTTCAAGGCATCGGCATCAATCCTGACGCCATTAAATTCCATCCTGGCTAATACCCGCATCAGTGGCATTTCAATTTCGTAGAATAACTTTTCGAGTTTATTTCTGCTGATTTCTTCTTCCAGTATTTCTTTCAGCTGGAATGTAATATCGGCATCTTCGGCGGCATAGTCTTTCAGTAATTCGATGTCAATGCTACGTATGTCCTGTTGGTTTTTGCCCTTTCCTCCTACCAGCTCTTCGTAATGGATAGTACGGTATCGCAGGTAAATCTCGGCCAGATAATCCATCCCATGCCTTAGTTCAGGTTGAAGCAGGTAGTGGGCAATCATGGTGTCGAAAATCTGACCTTTCAGTTCAATACCATACTTAGCAAGCATCAATAAGTCAAATTTGACATTTTGCCCGATTTTGACGATTTGCTCAGTCTGGAAGAATGCTTTGAATTCCCTGACAACTTCAGCGCAGGATTCTTTATCAGCCGGTAGATTAACGTAATAAGCTACCCCCTTTTCGTAACAAAAAGAAAGTCCGACCAGATCTGCCGAAAACACATCCACGCCCGTTGTTTCTGTGTCGAAACATACAGCCTTTTGCATAAACAGTTGTGAAATCAGGTTGGCACGCTTGGCCTTAGTGTCGACCAGCAGATAGTCATGGGGTGTGTTGAGAATGGATTGAAGTCCATTGGTAAGATGTTCTGTGTCAGGAGCAAGTGTCACATCAGGTGCTGCGGGTTTTTCTGGTTTTGTTTGAGTTGCAGCCTTCTCCTGAGATTCATCTTCTCCGAACAAAGACATCTGTCCGTGTTTACTTTTAGCCGGAGCAAACTGTATTCTGGAAACCGGTTGATCAGGAGGTAGTGAACTAAATACATTTCCGAATTTATTGGCAAACATGGTGCGAAATTCCAGTTCATCGAACAAAGCCTTCAGGTTTGTTTCGTTGATAGGCTCTACTAAAAAAGCCTTCTCGTCAAATTCAATCGGGACATCAATTTTGATGGTTGCGAGAAATTTAGAAAAATTGATTTGTTCGATGTTCTCCTCTACTTTGGTTTTGAGTGCGCCCTTTAGTTCTTCTGTGCGCGTAAGCAGGTTTTCAATACTTCCGAATTCTTTGAGCAGTTTAACGGCGGTTTTCTCTCCAACACCCGGGCAACCCGGAATGTTGTCGGAGCTATCACCCATCAAACCAAGTAGATCGATTACCTGTTCATGACTATCCAGGTCGTATTTTGCTTTAATTTCTGCAGGTCCCATGATTTCGTATCCACCATTGTGTCGTGGACGGTACATGAAGATGTGATCAGATACTAACTGTCCGTAGTCTTTGTCGGGTGTTAACATGAAAACATCAAATCCTGCTTTTTCTGCCTTTTTAGAAATAGTGCCTATAACATCATCGGCTTCGAATCCGGGGACTTCAAGCATAGGTATATTGTAAGCATGGATAATTTTCTTGATATACGGAACAGAAAGTTTGATGTCTTCCGGAGTGGATTCACGTTGTGCCTTATAGGCTTCAAAGGCATCGTGACGAAAAGTTGGTCCCGGGGGGTCGAATGCCACGGCTACGTGCGAGGGTTCTTCTCTTTTGAGTACATCCTCGAGGATATTTACAAAGCCGAAAATGGCTGAAGTGTTTAGTCCTTTGGAGTTAATTCTGGGAGCCCTGATAAAGGCGTAATATGCTCTGTAGATGATGGCGTATGCGTCTATTAAGAAGAGTTTCTTCATCTTTAATATTATTTATACATTGATTCAGAACAATCTGAATTCAAATTTGTTTGGACTGTAAAAGTAATTAAAATTAATTCATTTTTAAACCCGATAGCGTGCACTTATAACAAATTTGTTTACTTTTGCAGCTTGTGAGGAAGAAATGCTTCAATGAATCTTATTGAGTCAGTAAAAGATATCATCAGGCCGGAACTGGAATTGTTTGACAAAACACTGGTTACGAGTTTGGAAACAGACAATCCCATTCTGGAGAGTGTCAACGGTTATATTTTTCAGCGTGCCGGTAAAAAACTCCGCCCGATGCTGGTGATTCTGGCTGCCAAAATGGTAGGAGAAGCGAGCTTATCAACTATCCATGGTTCCATCGCTTTAGAACTTTTGCATACCGCCAGTCTGGTGCACGATGACGTGATTGATGATACTTTTGAACGTCGTGGTAGTCAGTCGGTTAACGCCCGATGGGGAAATAAGGTTGCAGTGTTGTCCGGAGATTACATGCTTTCAGGAGCATTGATGCAGGTTGCTAAAACAGCCAATGTCGATATTCTCAATGCAGTCGCTTTTATAGGCTTGCAGTTATCTGATGGAGAGCTGTTGCAGTTGAGCAGTACGCAACAATCCAAAATATCAGAAACAGAATACTTCCGGATAATTCAGAAAAAAACAGCTTATTTATTCTCGGTTTGCATGCAGGTTGGTGCTTTATCAGCTAATGCCGATAAAAAAAGTATAGACCATCTCATGAAGTTCGGCGAATACCTCGGCTATTGTTTCCAGATTAAAGATGATATTTTTGATTATTATAAAGATGTCAATATAGGAAAGCCGACCGGCAACGACATCCGGGATGGAAAAGTAACTTTGCCTTTGATTTATGCGTTGAAAAATGCAGACAAAGAGGAAAGAGATAAAATCATCACCTGGATCAATTTAAAAGATTTTACCCACGAGAATATCGCGTATATTACAGATTTCGCAATAAAAAGCGGAGGAGT
>JAKIYP010000061.1 GCA_022708505.1 Bacteroidota bacterium | reverse complement strand
CTCAATTGCAACTTTTGCCTTAAAGGCTCCTGTAAATTTCCTTCTTGTTTTCTTCATAACGCACTGGTAAATTTAATTGTTAATTTTCATCTAAACCAGTGGTCCGAATTTCGGGTAGTATTATAATCTACCAGATCGCTAATGAAGATCTGATAAATATCTTAACAGTTCATCATAGCTCAAGAAAACTTACAAAAACAAGAGTGTTAAAAAAGTAATTCACTGGGGCTAACAGGCCGGTATATGCAATTGCCGCTCCGTGGCGCGACAATTGGGCAACTAAAGAAGAACGTTTTGTGACTGGCGCCACGGTCTGCCCCGGCTTCCGCCGGGGACTCCTTTCTGGTACCACGGTTTTTGCCAACGCAAGAATAAACAAAATAACCTCATAACCCTGCACCGCACCACGAGTGCAAAACACGCGCCACCGAGACTCTGCGCCAACGCCCCATACCGCCGGGCCGTTGTGGCGCATTGTTAGTATTTCAAACAGTAAACTTAATCTTTCAAAACTTAAAAATAATTCATAGATTTGTATCCGAGTGGATACAGGACATGTATGTTTATCATAGAAAAAACAGACGAATTTGACAAATGACTGCGAAAACTAAAGGATGTAAAAGCCAAAGCCAAAATATTATTCCGCATTCAAAAGCTAGAAATTGATGAGCATTTTGGAGACTGTGAACATATAGGTAATGGAATCCGGGAATTAAAAATTAACTACGCCAAAGGGTATAGAGTATATTTCAAAGAATCTGATGGGAAAATAATTATCCTGCTAATTGGGGGAGACAAATCAACGCAACAGCGAGACATTGAAAAGGCAAAACAAATTTTAAAAAGAATAAAAAAGTAGAGATATGGAAACATCGAAATTTGATATAGCAGATTATCTGGACAGTAATGAAATGATAGCAGAATATCTTAATGCTGTCCTGGCAGAAGGAAATGATTCCGATGTAATTACAGCAATAGGACATATTGCAAAATCAATTGGAATGACCAAGATTGCCCAGGAAACCGGATTAAGCAGACCAAGTTTATACAAAGCTTTATCAAATGGAGCTAAACCTCAATTTGAGACTATAATGAAAGTATTAAGAGCAATCGGCGGACAATTACAAATAAACCCAATAACAGGTTAAATAAAAACGCACCACAACAAACAATAGAGCCAACGGCGTAGGGAGTAGCAATTTGAAGCCACCTGCCCCGTATTATAGTTCGTAACAGCAGATAGGGGCGAAGCACGCGAAACTGCCACTTGCTATATTGCCGGCCGTTGTGGTTAATTGCAAGTCAACACATAAATAGCGGACTTACTGGACAAATAATTGTAGTTTTGTAAAAAGTGTAATTATGAGTATCGTCGAATTAAGACATATAATTATTGAAAAGCTCTCTCAAATTGATGACGTATCTTTCCTGAAAGCCATTAAAACTATTGTAGAGTCAAAGGCAAATGAAGATGTCTACAAACTGTCCGATTTCCAGAAGAAAAGAATAAAAGAGAGTCGTGAACAGATGAAACTAGGGCAGACTATCTCAAATGATGCTTTACAGAAAGAGATCAAGGAATGGCTAAATACAAAATAGAATGGTCAATTGAGGCCAGGCTTGATCTGCTGGATATTCTGGAATTCTACATTGAGAGAAATAAATCGACTGCTTACAGTAATAAGCTTAACACCAAGATAGTAAGAAGTATAAAACTTATTGGGCAAAACCCATTAATCGGTTTAAAAACTGAAATTGATTCTGTTAGAGCCTTAATAACTGGAGATTACCAGATCATTTATGAGATTCACGATCAGTTAATTATCATTGTAATGATTTGGGACTGTCGCCGTGATCCGGAAGACAAAATCGTCGATTTAAGGGTAAAGAGTAAAAAAGGCAACTAACCGCAACAAACGGTATAGGTCATAGCTGTTCCCGGTAACAGTTGATGCTTTGTGAACTAAAGATAATTTTGCATAACCCGAAAGGAAAGCTGCCTTTTAAATGCCACGCCCCATACCGCCAAACTATGGGGCACAATACGCTTCGCTTTACGGTGGCTATACCCCAACTTGTGGGGATTCCCGCCACCTATTGTGCCCCATCGGGACCGGGAATAATCGGGCTTAACGGTGTCAATCCCCGACCCGTTAGCGGTCAGGCAGGGAACAATTCACATAAACCTAAACAACAGAAAAAAATCGTAAACTAGGACATTAAAAGTAATAACGAAATGATAAAAGTATTTATAGCAGGAGCAACAGGATGGGCAGGTTCTGAATTAAGCAAAGGAGTGGTTCAAAATAAAGAAATGGAATTAGTGGGTGGAATTTCAAGAAAGCATAAAGGCGAGAATTTAGCTGATGTGTTAAATCTTGGCAATTTTGACATTCCTATCTTTGAAAATATTGAAACCGCATTAGCCAAAACGGACTTTGATGTTTTAGTGGATTATACACGTCCTGAAATTGGGAAAAAGAATATCATATCAACGATTAAAAAAGGGAAAGCCGTAGTCGTTGGCACATCAGGATTGACAAATGAAGATTATGCGGAAATTGAAAAATTAGCCCTTGAAAACAATACTTCTGTGCTTGCCGTGGGGAATTTTGCCATCACGGTAGTGTTACTTCAGAAATTCTCTGAAATGGCGGCTAAGTATATTCCAAATTATGAAATCATTGATTATGCCCACGAGGATAAAATTGATAGTCCAAGCGGAACAGCAAGAGAATTGGCCCACAGGCTTTCTCAAATTAAAAAACCTACTGTTCACGTTTCTGATGACGAATTAATTGGGGAAAAGGAAAGTCGCGGTGCTAACTTAGAGGGCGTACATGTACACTCTGTAAGACTACCTGGCCATGTTATTTCTATTGAAAGTATCTTTGGACTTAAAGATGAGAAGTTGACTATTCGCCATGATTCTGGCTCAAGTGCTGAGCCCTACGTTAAAGGAGCTTTACTTGCGATAGAGAAAGTACGTACATTCAAGGGCTTAAAGCGAGGATTAGATACCGTAATGGACTTTTGAAATATAGTGTAAATGAACAATATAAATTGCCTGAACCGCTAACAAGGTATTGCCAAAAGCGGGGCTGAACGGCTTCGATTGGAAGTTAGTGCAAGGTTCAACATTCGTTCTTCGATTGAACTTTTGTGCTAAAAATCCCCGCCTTCGGCAATACCCAAAACGTTAAATTGCCTTGATAATGTATAAATCACGTCACATAACACAGTGTAACAGCAATAAGGGTTTCTGTTGGTAAATCAAGTACTTTGATCCGCTGAAAGTATTGTGTATTTCAAGAGAGTATTAACGCGCAATCCCCTACTTCTGTTACACTTAACCGGAATATGTCATTGCCTCTCCGTACCGCACCGCGGGTACAAAAACATGCGCCACCGTCCGCCAACTGGCGGACCAACACCACATACCGCCGGCCCTTGGCAACAAGTGTCTTAAGACACACAGAAACAGGGTTACACCCTGAAAAATAATGATTTTGCTCTTTGAAAGCGGAATAATTGATTATTATCAATTTTAATTGTATGACACGCATTTATGAAATGTTTGGAAAATTCCGCACATAATGTTGATTATATGCTTTTTTAGTTTTAATTTTTTTAACTAAAAAACAATTGATTATGACAACAGCAAAAAAGCTCTGTTACTATGCATTTGCCCTGCTGGGAGCAACGATATTGCTTTTTAGCAGTTGCAAAAAAGAGCATGACAAAAATGTTCCTGTCCTGTCCACCGCTGAGGTCAGCGGAATCACCCAAACAAGAGCAATATCAGGCGGAAACATTTCTGACGATCGTGGTGCAATAGTTACGTCACGAGGTGTATGCTGGAGTACAAGCCATAACCCCACCATCAAAGACAGCAAAACAGATGATGGTGGTGGCGCCGGGAGTTTTACAAGTAGTATCTCCGGTTTAAAACCCAACACACCGTATTTTGTAAGGGCATACGCCACCAATAGTTCAGGCACGGGTTATGGCAGCACCATGTTATTTACTACACTGGATAAAATAACAGATGCCGACGGCAATACTTACTCCGCTGTAATTATTGGTAAACAGATGTGGTTTGAAGAAAACCTGAAAACCACCCGGTACAACGATGGCACAAGCATACCCAACGTAACCGACTTTCAGAAATGGAGGCAGCTAAGCACTCCCGCCTACTGCTGGTACAATAACGACCCTGCCAATGGCAACACATACGGTGCGCTTTACAACGCGTATGCCGTGAGGACTGGTAAGCTCTGTCCCACCGGCTGGCACGCTGCCTACTGATGCGGAGTGGACCGCCCTTACAACTTATGTGGGTAGTGCTTCCAGCATCAAGCTAAAGAGTACCAGCGGGTGGTATGCCGACGGCAACGGAACCGATGATTACGGTTTCTCGGCCCTTCCGAACGGCTACCGCTCCAGCGGCGACGGTTCCTTCTTCGGTATGGACGAAGTAGGCTTCTGGTGGAGTAGTACAGAGTCCGATGGTACACATGCCTGGATTCGGAGCATAAACTGGGAAAACGGGCCTGTGGGCCGCGACACCCACAATAAGAAGTTCGGCTTTTCTGTCCGCTGCGTTAAGGATTAGGTTATTTGGCTATTTACAAAAGAGAGAGCGTTCTTCTCTCTCTTTTGTACTATCTGATTATTTGGAGTACAGGGGCTTGCCACTGTCAGATTTTTTAGGAAAGTCCCCCCAGAGAAGAACTTGTTCAGGTTTTGCCGAGCTAAGCCAAAATCACATGGCGCGACAATTGGGTTACTCAAAAGGCGGTTTTGTGGCTGACGCCACGGCCCGACCCGGCTCCCGCCGGGGGCTTCCTCCTGGTGCCATGGTTTTTGCAGGGTGACCTTAACGCCAGCCGGCCAAAAACCGGTTAATAATTTAAGGCCCTGTAATGCGGCTGGTGGCCGTAGTTTAAATGGATACCTTCTACCCTATATCCGGGTTGCAAAAACGCGTGCCACCGTCCTGAGTCCTCGGGACGCCAACGCCACATACCGCCCAAACGTTGTGGGCAAATCTAAAAGACGACACGCAGCATGATTCGATTACAATAAAAGCACAACTTTATTATGACATAAATTTGTGACAGAAAAAAGTGGAGCCAGAAACCACTAATTAAACGGGGCGATACGGAAAGCCAGACGAGTAGGAAAATTAAATGTGAATTAAAATGAAAAAATCTATCAAAGTGTTTCATTGGATTCCAAGAATTCTTTGTATTCTGGCAATATTGTTTATATGCATGTTTGCCTTGGATTCATTTGCCCCCGGGCAAACTATTTGGCAACAACTTGGAGCATTCTTCATCCATCTAATTCCCTCCTTTATTTTGTTAATACTCCTAGTTGTTTCCTGGAAATGGGAATATATCGGAGGTATCGTCTTTGTAGTTATTGGACTAGGATTTGGTCCGATTATCTTCATACATAATTATAACATAAACCATTCAATTTGGATGAACCTAACCAGTATTCTCCTTGTTACTTTTCCATTAATTGTTGTGGGTATTCTTTTTATTGTGAGCCATTGGCAAAAAAGAAAATCTGCAGATACTAAGAACTCATAATGAATAACAAATTAAAAAAAACAGCCCATAACAAGCGGTCATAGCCAATAAGGGACCCGGCTGTGTGCGAAAGACAGCAACCTGCTTCAAACTCTGCGTAATGAGAAACGTGTATCGCCCGAAGACTCCTGCAAGCTATACCGCCAACCGTTAGGGACAAGTTTAGGAAATGACACAAACCAAGACGAGATGAAGCTAAATATAATTAATCAAAATGATAAAAATATGTTTTTGGAAAATGAAAGCAAATACAATTTTGGAGAAACAGTCATAAAATTGACAGCCGAAATTGAAAAAAAGACATGGAAAGTTTCAGCAATTCATGATTTACAAGAAACATTAAAGAAGAATGGAACTGAAATTTTACCCATAAAAGTTTTTGCATTATGCCATCCCGCACATTCAAGTAAAATTTTATTGAAAGACAATGAAAGAATCGTTTCCTCATTAATGCCCTGCAGAGTAAGCGTTTATGAAAAAAACGATGGCAAAACCTACATTTCAAGAATGAATACGGGAGTTTTGGCAAAATCAATAGGCGGAATTGTGGAAGAAGTAATGATTGCTTCCTCAAAAGACGTTGAAGACATATTGAGTTCCATTATTGTTGTAAAATGATTGTGATATCAAGAATTGGCATCATTTTATTAATAAAGTAAATCAAGACAAAATTTGAAAACCTGCCCGTAACAATCAGTTGCTTTCATCGGTGCTGGTGATACGGACGTTGAGTTCGGTGTTTGTGCCGGCAGAAGGGAACGAAGTCCGCAATCCCCAACGTTTCATTCATGCAATCTGGCGTTGCACTTGCGGACTACTCTTCCGTCAGGGGCAAGCTCCGGTGGAATGTTGCTGGAGAAAAAGAAACTGGTATACTTCAAAAGTCAGTACAAAAATTGAATACTGAAATATTTAATAGTAAATTGCTCATTTCAAATAATATGAAACAAGGTGAATTGAGCCTGGTTCATACCGCAGTACTTTTTGAACCGGTTAATTCATTTTTTAATGATAACTAAAATAAAAGCAGGTAACAACCAGTTTTGTATCAGGCAGCTTGAACGTTCTCTTTCTATACTTTTTGAAATTTCCGGGGCTTGTTGCTCTCGCGAAATTCGTTGTTGAAAATCCCGCCTGAATTCAAAACCGGTCAATCGCCTAAAGCAACTGAAACAGAGCCAAAGCACAGATAAACAATCACTTGAAAAGGATTGGAATATGGGATATTATATTGATCTGGGAAAAATAACTATCGATGAGTACCGGAAAAAATTGGAATCAGCATATTTGCCTCCGGGCAGGATGATTCTTAAGGAGAAATTGGATGAGCGATTCGGATATTTAAAGAGTAAAGGGATTAAAAATGTCAAGGAACTGATTCAGTTACTCAAGAAAAAGGACAAGCTTGCAGAACTATCAAAAGTTGATTGCTTATCAGGTGATTATTTAACTATTTTGCTTAGAGAATTAAACAGCACCCTGCCAAAGCCGAATAAGCTTGCTGATTTTGCCGGGATTTCAAAAAACACAATCGACAAGCTTGGTAAAATAGGAATTATAAATACAGAAATACTTTACGACAAAGTCATTAAAAAATCCGACAGACAGGAACTTGCAGATTCGACAGGGATTGATTATCAAGACATATTGGAATTAACCAAACTGGCCGATTTATCAAGAATCAAATGGGTCGGGGTGACTTATGCACAGATGCTTTACGATTCAGGAGCTGATACTGTTGAGAAAGTATCAGAATCAGACCCGATTGAATTGCATGCAAGGATCAATCAAATGATAAAAGAAAAAAGCATTTTCAAAGGGACAATAGGATTAAATGATGTGAAAATACTAATAGCATCCGCCAGCGAACTGTCTTCCGAAATCGAATATTAAAAATAAAAAACACCTGTTGCCGGCCGGGAATAACCGGACTTCCCGGCATCAATCCCCGATCCGTTGCAACGCATTACTGATGATTCCATGAAACAGGTACTATTAATGGCTTTAAGCATATAACGTTTAAATATTTAACCAAAAACAAAAAATGAAAACCTGGTCAACATCAACCGGCAATAAAGTAATTCAGATCCTTTCAGGCAGAAGCAATGTATTCCTCCTGGCAAATAATCAGTCAAGGATCCTTATCGACACTGGCCCGGGATCCATGTGGACTGCCCTGCAAAGAAGACTGGACAGGCTTCAGATCAGGCAGGTTGACCTGCTGATACTGACTCATTCCCATTTTGATCATGCTGCTAATGCTGCCAGGATTAAAGAAAAATATAAGGCCAGGGTTATAATACACCAAACTGAAACCAAATATCTGGCTTCAGGAGACAATATCCTTCCGGTCGGGACAAACATCGTAGCAAAATTCCTTGTTAAAACCATTGCAAAACAATTTAATTCTATAGCCGGATATTCACCCTGCGATTACGACATAACATTTGATTATTCTTTTGAACTCACAGATTATGGCTTCAATGGATATTTGGTTCACACTCCGGGGCACACCCAAGGATCAATCAGTGTAATAATTGATAATGAAATAGCCCTGGTAGGGGATACAATGTTTGGAATCTTCTGGGGGACAGTATTTCCCCCATTTGCATCAGATCAGAATTTATTGATAAAGAGCTGGGGAAAATTACTGGAAACCAGGTGCAGGTTATTTATTCCATCACACGGATCTGCAAATAAAAGACATCTGGTGGAAAAAGATTATTCCGGGAGAATAAGTGCCAAACGACAAGTATGAAGAAAACTCAATCTGAAACGGACGGTGCAGTCAATGAGTTCCCCACATTTTGTGCAACAGTCCCGGGCAATTTCCATAGCCGGCAGTACTCCTGATACTAAATTAACTTGAGTTCGATATAAGAAAATAACTTAGTATATTGATTGTTAATAAAATAACAATAATTAGTTTAATTAAATGATATATAATCAGTTATAAAGAAGGATTCTTCCCTGGTTTGAAGTGACAAACAAACATAAACAGGAAGACTCCATGAAGATTTTGGAAACCAGATTTTAGAAATATTTTGTCACACCGGTGATTCCAGCAAAGTATTAATCAATCAGTTACAAATACATCACTTCACGGGCGGAGCCCGGAAACGGATCAAGCCATGGGTTTACCTTTTTAACTTTATGCCGAACTCAGGTTAAACAGGATATCAAACCGGAGAAAGATTGGAAAAATTCGGTTTTAATAAGAAGATTCGGTCATCATTATATTGCCAGGCTGCATAAAAAATAGCATATTGCCACATTGCCTTGGCAGAAGGCCGGATCCACCAAAGTCCTTTTTGAAGTATTCAATCCAGAGAATTCCAACCGGAAAGCCTTTTTTAAGCAATGTGCCAGGTATTTACCAGGCCAGCAAGTCGCTTCAAATAATCAAAAATAAGATGGCGGAGTTTAATACATTCAGACTTCAATATTCTTTATTTTACGGTTATCAGGTTTCTCTTTTTCAGTTCTGCAATGGCGTTTTCCCATCGTCCGCCGCTTCCCCACAGATAATATGAAAAATACATTACAGTATTCATGGGAATCCGTACCCAGGGCTGAAACTCGACATAGTAGTGAGGTGCCTCAATATTGCCCTGGCTTGGGGGAAGGATATCCCCCGGAGTACAGAAGTACATATGCAGGAAGACCGGCTGCCATACAGGAAATGCTCCCGCGAAGGCAATATCTTCCATAGTGTCGTAACCGGCATTCCATCCTTCTTTCAGGTCAAAGGCCCAGCCATATTTCTGTTCAGGAAGCATCCTGTATTCTTCCAGTCCGGTTTCAGCAGGTACATAGAACACATCTTCCGGCCCGTGTGTTTTGCCAAGTTCCAGGATGGGCTGCGGTCCCAGCATATTGGCCTCCCTGTTTTTGAATCTCAGTTCAAACCTTACTTCCAGCAGGGGGGAATTGCCGTAGAGAGTGAATATTTTTTTCAGATGGTTGCCATAATAATCTGTTTCCATCTCCACCCGAACATAATCCCCTTTTTCCCTGACAATTTTTGCATCATAAACCCTGTGGGTTTCCATACTGGCCTGTCCCAGGAAATCTTCAAAGCCGCCATAAGGGTAGTAGCCCCACATCCTGTATGGGGCATCATGCCGGTTGTTTTTCTCCGGCCATTTCCTGAACAGAACGTTATCATTCCTGCTTTTAACGATATACTCGATTACCCTTGCACCTGTTCTTAATAATGTGATCCTGACAGAATCATTTTCCATACGATACTCAGGTATGCCGTCACTGTTCAGATCAACTTCATAGACAAAGGTTCTCCCCTCAGCCCTGCCGACACCCAGCTGGCTCTCCGACGTCATGCCCAGGGCATTTGTTTTTACAATGTAATCACCGGGGTCAAGGCGCAGGTTGAAGTCACATGTTGCGAATGCAGCTTTTTCTGCTTCACATACCTTTGACTGTCTGAAGACTGCTTTCCGTAGATTGTCTTTTTTAAACACATTTACTTCCACTGCAACAGATTTATTATCTGAGAAATTGTGAATGGTAACCGGGAAATGAATTTCCGGAGAATGGCCATAAAGCAGCCGGTTGACCGAAACAGCCGGAGGCATGTCAAGAAGAGTCACGGTGCTCTTGGTCCTGTTTCCGTATGAAAAGCGAACTGCTACAGGATTGGTGTTTCCCATGGCTTCCTTCAGGGGCTGCAGGGGAATAACAAACTGCCTTTTTTCATGTACCGGCAGAACTATGTTTTCCTTCAGTTTCTCGCCGGCCGTTACCTTGTCTGACGTGACGACCTCCAGATTTCCGGTCAGCGGAATGGAAGAATGATTCTCCATTGTAACAATCAGGTTGTATCCTTCAACCTGTGCGGATATATCCAGGTTATCCCCAAAATACTCTTCGAGGTATATCCTGTCAAGATAAAGCAATTCCAGGACATTCCTGAATTCTGCAGGACCCATCATGTTTGCCTTTTCCAGAACGGCCACTGCCCTCCTGCTCATGATTGCATCCCATATCGACTCATTGCTCAGCGGCTTGTCCTTTTCAATAAACAATACCATTGATGATGTCAGGTTATCGCTCAGGTTGCCCGTTTTAAGTATAAATGGAACATTCTCATTGTCTATCTGTTCCTTGTTTCCTGGATGCACGAAATATCCATCGTATCTGAACTTGTCGGCTGCAGGATCAAATACTTCCCGGAAAGCATAACCCCCTTTCGAATGTGCGTAGTCGATCATATACTGCCTCGATGCCATATAATTCTGAACCTGCAGATTTTCATAGTCCCGGCATCCGAATACCGGTGAATAACCTGCATTTGCCACCACGGGCAGTTTAACCTCATTCACCCAGCTTTCAAGCTTGTCCTTTCCGTACCGGGATATGTAACCATCGAAAATAAACCATGAATTGCCTTCATTCATCCCTTTTCCAATCACTTCCAGCGGGTGCCCGGGCGAACAGGTTACGATATACAGTGTAGTGTTGATTCCGTGCCAGCCCTTAAACATATTATATGACTGCATACAGGCTGAAGTCCTTTCTATCAGGGTACGAAGCTGCCGCGATTTTTCTTCCGATCCGGATGATATTACAAAAAGATGCCTGTCGTCTCTTGTGAGAAAGAAAGCTTTTATCACTTCGAGATCAACATCATTAAGCTGGTAGCTGTTCATTCTGTGTGCCCATCCGAAGACATCACCGGCTTTTTCTTCAAGCTTCCGTCCCAATGGTCCCGAAGGGTCGGTTATGACCAGGATATTTCCCTCCTTCCGGCGTATCAGGTTTTCAAACTCATCCGGGGAAGGATTCTCAACAGTGCTGAATGGTTCCCTGAGCAATGCTGAGATAAAACCCTCCTGCATCAGTAAGCCGGGCATATCCATATCTTCAGCAACATCTATCTTGCTCTGAAGAATTGCAAGTTCCGTTTCCGGCAGGGCAATTTTGAACATATTGCCATATCTGTGCCACTCATAATAATAATTCTCCCAGTGATCTGTATAGCCATTAAACCTGTTGGGGGTGATAATGGACGATTTTCCTGCAGCATCTGCTGGTTCTGAACCGAAATCGGAAATGCCCTGTCCTGCGGCTGATACCGGTGCCGCGATAAGAAAGGCTGTTAAGATCAGTGGTTTTCGGAAAAATATCTTCATGACGGATTAGATTAAATTATCCTTTTCAAATCAGGATTTTAAGATATATAAAAGTTATTTGTCTGCAAGGCCGGACATATGAAACACTGGAAAAACACTGGTCATGAAGTTTTTTGCCAGGGGTATTTTTGTAGCCGATCCACGTATCTCGCGGCATATCAAACACTTGCCCGAAATTGAGCATAACTGGCGTGAAGAGAAATCAATCCTTCTGGAAATTATCAGTATATTTGTTTTATTACGCCTGACAGGGATTTTATTCACTGACTTTTCTGACGAAGATCAGGGAGTTATCCGCATGTAAACAATAACCAAATAAATAATCACTAGTGTCCAATTAAATTTTTACAATTAATACTTAAAGGCAAATTCAAGTTGAGCGGCTTCTTTACAAATATCATCA
>JAKIYP010000012.1 GCA_022708505.1 Bacteroidota bacterium | reverse complement strand
CTCGAAAGATTTATTCGTGTGTCTGGCATCAGACCGAACAGAAGATTAAATGCTAAACTTGTCAAAGAACTCATTGAATTTGCCGCGATTGCGGCGTAAATACTATTATATTTTTAACGAACTATTGCTTATGAGTAAAGATATCTTAGCTACCGGTTTACATTTATAATTACATTTACTGCTTCATAATCTCAAATAGAATTATATTTTGTATTTTTGCAAACTTTTAGATTCAAATCTTCATGAGTGTGATAGAAAAAATACAATCAGCAGGAGGAAAAACAGCTTTCTCATTTGAGTTGTTGCCGCCTTTGAAAGGAAATGGTATCGAAACAGTGTATCGTACAATTGATACATTACGTGAATTTGATCCAAAGTATATCAATATTACGACCCACAGAAGCGAACTCGTTTTCAGAGAGAAGTCAGTGGGATTGTTCGAAAGGGTAGCAGAAAGACATCGTCCCGGAACGGTGGCCATTGCAGCGGCTATTCAGAATAAATATAAGATTCCGGTGGTTCCGCATATTATTTGTAGTGGTTTCACCAGGGAGGAAACCGAATATGCGCTGATAGATCTGCAGTTTTTGGGAATAACGGACCTTTTGTTGCTTAGAGGCGATAAAGGAAAACATGAAAAGGAGTTCAGCCCGACCGGTCACCGTTATGCGACAGAACTGCAGCAACAAGTCAATAAATTCAATCAGGGATTTTTTTTAGACGGTTCTCAGATGAAATCGAAAATCACACCGTTTTCTTATGGTATGGCTTGTTACCCGGAAAAGCATGAAGAGGCGCCCAATCTGGAATCGGATTTATATTATGCAAAGATGAAAGTTGATGCCGGCGCAGAATATCTGGTTACTCAAATGTTTTTTGATAATCAAAAGTATTTTGATTTTGTCGCCAAGTGCAAGGAAAACGGTATTCATGTGCCGGTTATTCCCGGAATCAAACCGATTACCCTGCAAAATCAAATGACTGTCTTGCCAAAGATATTTCACACGGATATTCCCGAAGCTTTTGCGACTGAACTGCGTAAATGTAAATCCGATGCGGAAGCTGTTGAGGTAGGAATAGAATGGTGTATTCAGCAAGCCCGGGATTTGATTGCACACGGCGTTCCAAGTATTCATTTTTACAGTATGATGGCTACGCAAAGTGTTAAAAGAGTGGCACAAGCGGTATACTAATCAGTGATGAAATAAAAAAGAGCCGGGAGATAGAAATATATTGTCCAACTGAAACAAAAGTCGTATATTCGCAAAAAATTTTATCACGCCCGGGAAACATTTTCGTTAATTTTAAAAGTAGTGGTTATGGAAGAGAGAACAAGATACTCCGACGCCGAATTGGAGGAGTTTCGTCAGATTATAATCGAGAAACTCGAAAAGGCACAGAAGGATTATGAGATGTTGAAGAATGGTCTGACCAATCTTGACGGAAATGATGTGATGGATACTTCCCCTACATTCAAAGTATTGGAAGAGGGTGCAGCTACACTGTCGAAAGAAGAATCAGGTCGTTTGGCTCAACGTCAGATGAAATTTATTCAGCATTTGCAGGCTGCGTTGATTCGCATTGAAAATAAGACTTATGGCATTTGCCGTGAGACCGGCAAGCTGATTCCCAAAGAGCGTTTGCGCGCCGTACCGCATGCAACGCTGAGCATTGAGGCTAAAACACAACAGAAATAATCAAAATGATCACATAAGCATTTCGGCAAAAGGCTCAGGATAGTGACTTTTTGCCGATTTGTTGTTTAATAAGTAAGCATGTCAGTAACACAAAAATCCGTATTGTTGATTTTCCTTGTCCTGCTCATCGACCAGGTCAGCAAAATCTATATCAAGCTAAATTTTGTATTGGGAGAATCGGTTTATGTTTTCGACTGGTTCCGCATTTATTTTATTGAAAATAACGGGATGGCTTTTGGTATGGAAATCATAGGCAAGTTATTCCTCACCATTTTCAGGATTATCGCTGTGGGAGGTCTGGCGTATTTTATCCATTATTTAGTTAAAAAGCAGGCGCGTCAGGGATTTATTCTGGCCGTTGCATTGTTGCTTGCAGGCGCTGCAGGCAATATTCTCGATTCGGTATTTTATGGCGTGTTGTTTTCCGACAGTTATGGTCATCTGGCTACATTTCTACCTGAAGGAGGAGGCTACGCCCCGTTGTTTTACGGTAAAGTAGTGGACATGCTTTATTTCCCGATTATTAAAAACAGTGCAGGTGAAACCCTGTTTTTTAGTCCGGTCTTTAATGTTGCAGATTCAGCTATTACAGTGGCGGCGGGTATCATTCTGATATTCTTCCGTAAAGACCTGAATGAACACCTGGAATCAAAAAAAGAAAAGAAATCGAAGGAAGAAAATGCTTAGAAAAGCAATAAAATGGATGTTTTGCTGTGTAGTGTTGCTTCAATTTGCCTGTAGCAACCGACCCGACGACGTCCTCAGCAGGAGTGAGATGAAATCGTTTCTGACAGATCTTCATTTGTTGGAAGGTGTTTTTTCGTCGGATGTGACCATAAGTGAAGATGAAAAAATTCTTTACTATCACGCACTTTTTCAGAAACACGGTATTTCTAAGGCTCAGTTTGATTCTTCACTAGTTTATTACACCCGGAATCCTAAGGTGTTCGAACGTATTTATACCAGTGTTAATAAGAATCTCGAAGAATTGAGAACCGAGGTGGAGGCCGGGAAATACACCCCTGTTCTGCCGGACTCAATCAGGCTTAAACCGTTGGAAATCAATGTTTGGAACCAGGCTGTTGCTTTTAGTTATCCGGATGACTCAACAAAAAATCAATCCAGCTTTAGCTTAGCAAACAGCGGTCTCCTGACGAAAGATATATACAACTTTTCATTCAGGATGCGGGCTTTACCGCACGATTCTGTAAAGAGTGGATACACGACATTCCGAATTCATTATGCCGATGGAAATGTGGACAGCTTGTGGCATGAAGTGAAAAACGACAGCGTTTTGCGCAGGTACAAGTTCCGGTTTAAGGCTGCCAGAAACATCAAAATCGATTCTCTTTCAGGAGTATTTTATGCTAACCCAATACGACAGGATACCATTGGTATTCAAGTCGACAGTATTTTGTTATTCAGGAAATACATACCTGCGTTGCAGGATAGTTTGCGTATGAAGTTGGATACCATACCGCTTATCAATCAAACAGTCGATTCAACAAAAGCGGGAGACAGTATTCCTTCGATAAAATCTGTGTCAACAATTAAAAAGGATGCATTGAAGAAAAGGATTTAATTATTCCCGTTTTAATATCCCCTTAAATTTGCAGATTTCACCGTTTTCGCTTACCCCTTCCAGCTCAACCTGATAGTCATTGGGTTTGTCTGCGGTGTAAAACTTCAGCCGGATGTTACCGTTTTCATCTGTTTCTGCATTCGGGGTCCAATATATGGTCGTACGTAAATCCGGTTTTGACTGATTTCTGATGCTGTCAACATCATATTTAGGTACATAAAACTCAACTGGTTGTTGATATCCGAGAGGAGCATACCGAACCAGACTGGGTGGTGTAATGCTCTGTAGTAGCGCGCCTTGTTTAAGTGTGATTGCAATTACGCCGTTTCCTCCTCTTGATCCGAACAGAGAGGCGGAGGCCCCTTTGAACAACGAAATCTCTTCAATATCAGATGCATTCAGGAACTGTAAATCTTCTATTTCTTCGGTTTCGATTCCATCAATCAAAAATAGCGGGTTGCCGGAAGAACCTCTTATTGAAACAACATCGCCGGACACCTGAACTCCCGGGAAGGATCTGATGACATCCAATACCGATTGATTCCCGTATGATTCTAATTTTTTTGAATCTATTGAATTGTCAGCAGATCCCGAATAATAATATTCGTTTTCTGTTCTTTTTATCTCACCTTTAACAGTAAACTCGTCCAGATTAATCACCAACATGCCGCCTTCATTGTAATACCTTTCTTTTGACAGGTTAAGATAATCGTCCTGAACAACAGTTTTGTCATCTTGATTAAATGGGATGGCAGATTTGTAGCCGGGAAAGATGTCCTTGTCGGGAATTAATTCTACATCAATAATATTGCTGCGTGATTTTGCTTTCAGGATAATTTGTGTACTATCGGGGAACTGAATACCATCAACTATAAACAGACCCGCACTGTCGGTTTTCGCTGTGCTTATCTGATTTTTGAAGTTACTGAAGAAAATAACTTCTGAGTTTTTGGCAGGTTTGTTAAACAAGTTCAGGACTCTCCCAGAAATAGCCTGTCCAACTTCCAGATAATAGTCTGTTTTTGGATAAATACCTTTGATGATTTCTCCCGTATTAAAACGTCTCCAACCTTGTGTGAGCATCAGCAAATCAGTTTTTTCCAGTGTTTGCCATGAATTATCCCTGAAATACTGCTGCGGTTCTTCAATGTATCCTTTAAGATCCGAGCTCAATAACAGATAACTCAGAATATCATTGTTGATGCTGTCATTTTTAACCAGTAAATTATCGGTTACACTCACAGAAAAGCTCCCTTTAGCCGGAATGGTATCCTGATCAAGCAATTTAAAGTTAAGTTCAACCGGCTCTCTTTTACCGTACTTCGACTTATCGCTTTCCATCGTTATCACCGGGAAGTTATTGCTACGGATAAAACCGATTCTTTCACACCAGGTGTTTCCCGTTGAGTCGATGATACTAAATGTGTTAATTCCCGAAGGGAGCATATTCTCCGAAATAAATCCTTCTGTTTCAGTTAGCGGAGTAAACAGATAAACCATTCCCCGTGTGTGAACCTGCATGAATAAGCTTTTAATATCAAGATGGCTTTGGTTCAATATCTGAAAATACACTTTTCCTCTGACTGTTTTTAGCTTCATGCTGATTCCGGTAGCGGAAGTTGCCGGTAAATCAATTTTTTTTTGCAGACCGTTCTCTGTTTGCACAACAGCATAATAGTTTTCACCGGGATAGGTATGCATGATTATTTTCCCCATCCCTTTATTTAAGGTAATAAGTTCACAGATTTCCTGATGCTGTTGATTGAATATTTTACCGGAGATGTTGATAGACAATCCGTTGGAACCGATAGCCTTGAATGCAATGGTTTGGATCTGATTATCTAAGAATACACCACTTTCAGGAAAGAATTGCACATCAAAATCAGATTTCAGGTCCGGAACCTGAATTTTCCGGTTAAATGAAAGTCCGGGTTCATTCAGTGTAATTTCCAGCAATCTTTTTACATCTGAAATAGTGTCGGATTCTATTTGTAAATGTATTTCGCCTTGTTGGTTGGTTATCAGATTAGTCGTTTTTCTGTTTCTCCGGATGTAGTTTTGCTTGATTTCGATAGTTTTACCACTGAGTGGCATTGAGAAGGTGTTTTTAAAAGTAATAGTCAGGGGTATTTTACCATTTTCAGGTGTTCCAAAATTTGTAGTGATGCGCACCCTGTCATCAATCATGTTTCCGATGTTAATTTTTTTATGAAAAAAGAAATCCTCGGCGACGTTTTGCATCCAGTATGTGTAGGACCGGAGTATATACTCACCCGGAGCAATTTCCGGAGATAATGTGATTCTACCGGCAGCTCCTGAGCCGTTCCGTTTGATTTTCACCCTTGTGATGACTGAATCAGATTTGTCGATCAGCTCGACATAGACAAATTGGCTGCGTGTGTCCGGTTTATGCGTAGTGGCATTGACAATGTGAGCCCTGAACCAAATGTCTTCACCGGCACTGTAATAAAATGGTTTGTCGGTATGTAAATATACCTTTTCCTGTGGAGCTTGTTTCCACATTCTCGAAAACCTGAGTGTCGTATTTAAGGCAAAATCCGGTGTCACTGCACAAGCAGATGCGCTCAGGAACAGAAGCAGTATTTCAGCAATCCCTGTGCGCAACAGCTTATTCATTTTGGGTAGATTTATGTGGAGTGGATGAGATAAGGATTTAATTCCCTATCTCCGATAAGAACTTGATTCTAACCAATCTTACTTCAATTTCACTGAAGTCGTCCTCTCCCAGTTCCTTCAATGCAGGCAGAATTTTATCGGTTTCTGCAGTGTTGAAGTATTCGAATATTTCATCAACATGGTCGGGCTCCATGACTTCTTTCAGGAAGTAATCGATATTGATTTTTGTTCCGGAGTAAACAATGGCCTCAATTTCATCCAGCAATTCAAGCATGTCGAGTCCTTTCGATTCTGCGATGTCGTCTAATGCGATTTTACGGTCAATTGCCTGAATAATAGAAACCTTTAATTTGGATTTATTGGCGACTGTTCTTACCCTGAGATCCTCGGGACGGGTAATTTCATTTTCTTTGACATGTTCCTTGATTACTTTGAGGAACTCATCACCATATCTTTTGGCTTTACCTGCCCCCACACCCGGAATATTCTGGAGTTCGTCCATTGTAATCGGATATGTAGTAGCCATGGCTTCAAGAGAAGGATCCTGAAAAATCACAAATGGCGGCACTTCTAATTTTTTCGACATTTTCTTTCTCAGATCTTTCAGAATTGAGAAGAGCACATCATCAGCCGCGCAAGTTCCACCGACAGATTTCACTGCCGTTTCTTCTTCATCCTCATCAAATTCATTGTCCTTTACCACGGGGAATGCGCCCGGTTTTTTCATGTATGCTTTACCGGCAGGTGTTATTTTCAGCAAACCATAGTTTTCTATGTCTTTTGAGATATACCCGGCAATCATAGCTTGTCTGATAATCGCGTGCAGTAATTTTTCATCTTCATCGGACGCCGCCTCGAAGTTCTCCAATTCATCATGCTGATATGATTTGATATCCGAGGTACTGTTCCCTTTCAGAATATCAACAATATGTTCAGCTTTGAATTTTTCCCTTACTGCAATAATTGTTTCTAAAATCAGGATTAAAAGTTCCTGCCCTTCAATTGTTTTCTTTGGTTTCATACAGTTATCACAACTACCGCAGTTATCGTGTTTGTATTCCTCTCCAAAATAATGGAGTAAGAGCTTTCTCCTACAAATGGATGATTCTGCGTATGCTTGCGTTTCTAATAATAATTGGTTTCCTATTTCCTGTTCGGCAACCGGTTTGCCTTGCATAAATTTCCTTAACTTATCAAGATCTTTGTATGCATAGAATGCAATACACTGACCTTCTCCTCCATCTCTGCCTCCGCGACCGGTTTCCTGGTAGTAACCCTCCAGGCTCTTGGGCATGTCGTAATGAATAACATAACGAACATCCGGTTTGTCGATTCCCATACCAAAAGCAATGGTAGCTACTATAACCTGCACTTTCTCCATCAGGAATTTATCCTGATTTTCGGTTCTGATAGCCGAATCCATGCCGGCGTGGTAGGGGAGGGCAGAGATGCCGTTTACCTTTAATGTCTCGGCAAGTTCCTCTACCTTTTTACGGCTCAGACAGTAAATAATTCCAGACTTATCCTTCTGAAGACGAATATATTTGATGATTTCCTTGTCAACATCTTTGTTCTTATTGCGAACTTCGTAATACAGGTTTTCCCGGTTAAAAGATGATTTAAATACCTTTGCGTCCAGCATGCCCAGGTTTTTCTGAATGTCGTGCTGTACTTTGGGGGTTGCCGTTGCAGTCAGTGCGATCAGAGGAGCAACACCTATTTCATTGATTATCGGACGTATCCTTCTGTACTCAGGCCGGAAATCATGCCCCCATTCCGAAATACAATGTGCTTCGTCGACCGCGTAAAATGAAATTGTTACCTGTTTCAGGAATTCAATATTTTCCTCTTTCGTAAGCGATTCTGGTGCGACATACAACAGCTTGGTTTTACCGGAAAGAATATCAGATTTTACAGCATCAATGGCCTGTCTTGTAAGAGATGAGTTCAGAAAATGAGCAACCCCGTCTTCTTCACTGAAATTGCGCATGGCATCAACCTGATTCTTCATGAGTGCAATCAGTGGCGATATGACAATGGCCGTCCCTTCCATCAATAATGAAGGAAGCTGGTAGCATAATGATTTTCCACCGCCGGTGGGCATCAGAACAAAAGTGTCGTTCTTATCCAGCACATTCTGAATGATGGCTTCCTGGTTTCCCTTAAAGGTGTCGAAACCAAAATGCTCTTTCAAATGGGTGGTTAATTCTGAATGAGTTATCATATCTAATACAATTCAAAACCGGATGGCGAAGTTAGTATTATTTCCCGAAGTATTTGCAAGATTATAAATCTTTTTTACTCCATTTTCTGTTTTTTTTAACCCTTTGTGTAAGATTAGGTAAGCAAATTTATAAACAGATTTTTAATATCCAAGTACTTTGCAAAAAAAAAACAGGTTAAATGCATTTTTTTTTGCAAATAACCTGTTTTTTTGTAATTATATCCCTGAAGATGATTATTTTTTGAATATTTAAGCAATTTTCAGCCTGTTGATATTCGCTTTCTCTATCTTTGTCCGTGCATAATCCAGATCTATCACCAGTTTGGTTTCATTTTTCGATGGCATTTCGTACATCTTATCCATGATGATGGTTTCGGTAATTGATCTTAATCCGCGGGCTCCCAGTTTAAATTCTATTGCTTTATCAACAACGTATTCCAGTACTTCTTCTTCGAAGACAAGTTCGATGTGATCCATTTTAAACAGCTTTACATATTGTTTGATGATGGAGTTCTTTGGTTCTGTGAGGATCTTTCGCAAAGCGTTACGGTCGAGAGGTTCCAGATAGGTCAGAATCGGCAAACGACCGATGATTTCAGGAATCAGTCCGAAGGATTTTAAATCCTGCGGGGCGATGTATTGCAACATGTTTTTCTTGTCGATGAAATCCGTTTCAAGTGTTGCGCTGTAGCCCACCACGCGGGTGTTGAGCCGGGCTGCAATTTTTTTCTCGATACCATCGAACGCACCACCACAGATAAACAAAATATTTTGGGTGTTGACCGGAATCATCTTCTGATCAGGATGTTTTCTGCCTCCCTGAGGCGGAACATTGACAACTGAGCCTTCCAGTAATTTGAGTAATCCCTGCTGTACTCCTTCTCCACTCACGTCGCGGGTGATACTTGGATTATCTCCCTTACGGGCGATTTTATCAATTTCGTCGATAAAAACAATACCTCTTTCAGCTGCTTTTACGTCATAATCAGCCACTTGTAGCAATCTGGTCAGGATGCTTTCGATATCTTCACCCACATATCCGGCTTCAGTAAGCACTGTGGCGTCGACAATGGTAAAAGGCACATGCAGCTTTTTAGCAATAGTTCTGGCAAGCAGGGTTTTTCCTGTGCCGGTGGAACCCACCATGATGATGTTTGATTTTTCGATCTCCACATCGTCATTCGATTTTTCCTGCATGAGGCGTTTATAATGGTTGTAGACAGCTACCGAGAGAAACTTCTTAGCTTCATCCTGTCCGATTACATATTGATCGAGATATTTTTTTATTTCCACAGGTTTGGGGATATCCTCTTTCTGTAAGTGCGGTAATTTGGACTTGCTTTCGGTATTTTCCTTTACTATTTCAGCGGCCTGTATGGCACATTCGTTACAGATTTGCGTGTTGTCCTGGCCCATGATGAAAAAATCCACCTGAGATTCGGTTCGTCCGCAGAAAGAGCATCGCCTGAGTTGTTTCGCCATTATTTAACCTTCTTGTCGTTAATTAAAACCCTGTCGATCATACCATACTCAAGGGCTTCCTGGGAAGTCATCCAATAATCCCGGTCCGAATCTTTTTCAATTCTTTCGAAAGGATTTCCCGAATGATCGGCAATGATACCATAAAGTTCTTTTTTCAGTTTCTGGATTTCGCGGGCAGTAATTTCAATATCAGAAGCCTGTCCCTGAGCTCCACCCATGGGCTGATGAATCATTACGCGGGAATGTCTCAACGCAGAACGTTTGTTTTTTGTTCCGGCAACCAGTAACACGGCGGCCATAGAAGCAGCCATGCCGGTACAAATCGTTGCTACATCTGAGCCGATAAACTGCATCGTGTCATAAATTCCAAGTCCGGCGTAAACCGAACCACCGGGAGAGTTCAGGTAAATCGAGATGTCTTTTCCCGGATCAGAAGAATCCAGGAACAGCAACTGCGCCTGAATTACGTTGGCGGTGTAGTCGTCGATTTGTGTTCCCAAAAAGATGATGCGATCCATCATCAAGCGTGAAAACACATCCATCTGGGTTACATTCAGTTGTCTTTCTTCCAAAATAGAAGGAGAAATATAACTGCTGGTGATACCTATGTATTTTTCTAAAGCCAACCCGTTCATCCCGAGATGTTTGGTGGCGTATTTGTGAAATTCGTTTTGATTCATAATTATCTAATTAAAAAATTAAACCACAAAAGGCACAAAAGATTTTATGTGAGAAAACACAAAAGTAAGCATTTTTGTTGATATCTGATGTTGATATCAATATTAGCTTTTGTGATCCCTTTTGATAAACTTTTGTGCCTTTTGTGGTTCTAAATGGATGTTTTATTCAAACATCTTATTAAATTCCTCTATCGAAACCTCTTTAGTATCAACTTTAACTGCATTTTTAATGATGTCGAGTACCTTATTTTCAGCAACTTTGTCGATGATGTTCTTGAGTGTTTCTTCTTTTTTGAGCATATCTTTCATATAGTTGTCGAGGATGGCATCGTCCATACCAATCATACCATACTGGGCAAACTGGGAACGGGCAATTTTACGACCGAAGTCTTCTACGTCATCCTTCTCAACTTTGATATCGTTTGATTTAGCAATTTTATCTTTAATTAACTGCCATTTAAGGTCGGCAATCATTTTCGGATAATCGGTTTCCAGCGTTTCTGCTGTCAGATTTTTATTGGTAGCCATCAGCCAGCGTTTCAGGAAAGTATCCGGGAAAGCGAGATCATCATATTTTTTTACCAATACCTCACGGGCATCGATACCGAATTTATATTCGCTGTCCTGAGCTAGTGTTTCCTGAATATTGGCCTTGATTTTTTCGGTAAATTCTTCTGCTGACTTTACAACGCCTTCACCATAAACTTTGTCGAACAAATCCTGATCGACTTCCGCTTCGTGGTAACGGGTGATGCTTTCGATGGTAAACTGAAAATCAGCAGTCACCTCAGCAACCTCTTCTTTTGAAATTTTCAATAGCGAAGAAATTTCAGCTTCGTTTTCGAAAGCTGTTTTCGGGTTGAAAGTAATTGTATCGCCCACTTTAGCGCCGGCAAACAAAGCCTTGCTGGCTTCATCCTTCATGTAGGCAGGAGTTAAAACTGCATCCTGTACCTGAATACCACTTTCTTTTACCTTGCCTTCGGTTAATTCCGTCAGAACGCCTTTTACCATGTCTTTTTCCTCAACCGACTCTTCCTGCACATATTTGCCATAGCGACCGGTGTAAGATTTGATCTGGTTATTAATCATTTCTTCGCTCGGTGTAATCTGATAGTATTTTACTTTATCCTTTTTGTTCAGTTCAACTTCAAATTCAGGCGCCAATCCAAGGTCGAATACGAACTCGAAGTCTTCCTGTGTGCTGAAGTCAATGTCTTTCTGCTCAGTTTCATTCGGAAGGGGTTCGCCCAATAAATTAATGCTGTTATCCTGAATATATTTGTACAGTTCGTCCGACAGAATTTTGTTAATCTCTTCTGCCAGAATTGATTTTCCGTACATTTTTTTCAATAATCCGAGTGGAACCATGCCCGGACGGAAACCCGGGATATTTGCTTTTTTGCGATAATCACGCAATGTTTTTTCAACTTTCTCTGAGTAATCTGCTTTCTCAATGCTGATGGTAATGGTTGCATTCGAGCTGTCGATGTCTTTTCTGACGATGTTCATTGTTATTATTTATGCGATTTGTTTTTTATTTTCTGTCATTGCGAGGAGCAAAGCGACGAAGCAATCTCCTCAACATTTTCACATGGCTGTTTTTTCCGTTTATTTAACGGCCTGCAAAGATACAAATTTTTTACAAATTATTTTTTCGACATTCTTTTTCTGTCGTTTTCGTCTAACAATATCTTCCTGAGCCTGATGCTCGAAGGTGTTATTTCCACATATTCATCTTCCTTGATATACTCCAGAGCTTCTTCGAGGCTGAAAATAATCGGTGGCGCCAGCTTGGCTTTGTCGTCGGCGCCCGAGGCGCGCATGTTGGTGAGTTTTTTCGATTTGGTTACGTTCACCACCATATCACCTTCCTTCGAACTTTCACCTACTACCTGGCCAGCATAGATATTATCCTGCGGATGGATGAAAAATTTACCGCGTTCCTGCAGTTTGTCGAGTGCATAAGCGTATGCAGTACCGCTTTCCATCGCGATGATGGAGCCGTTAATTCTTTTCTCTATATCTCCTTTATAGGGTTGATATTCAACAAAACGGTGCGACATGATGGCTTCGCCTGCGGAAGCAGTCAGTACGTTGTTTCTTAATCCGATGATGCCACGGGAAGGAATGTAAAACTCCAGCTGTACACGGTCGTTTTTGATTTCCATGCTGATCATTTCACCTTTTCTCATGGCTACCATTTCGATGATTTTACCGGAGCTTTCTTCGGGCAGGTTAATGGAAAGCTGTTCGACCGGTTCGCATTTAACCCCATTAATTTCTTTGAAGATAACTTGTGGCTGACCTACCTGCAATTCATAGCCTTCGCGGCGCATGGTTTCGATGAGAATTGATAAATGTAACACTCCACGTCCATATACAGTCCATACATCGGCATTCAGGTTTTTTTCAACGCGCAATGCCAGGTTTTTATCGAGTTCTTTTATCAACCGGTCGTGGATGTGTCGGGAAGTAACGAGCTTTCCTTCCTTTCCGAAGAAAGGAGAGTCGTTGATGGTAAACACCATGCTCATCGTAGGTTCGTCAATTGCGATAGGTTTCAGCGGTTCCGGATTTTGGATGTCGCAGATTGAATCCCCGATTTCAAAACCATCGATACCAACCAGTGCACAGATGTCTCCCGATTTAACCTCGGTAGTTTTCGTACGGCCAAGACCGGTGAAAGTATGCAGTTCTTTAATTCTTGATTTGATGACTGATCCGTCACGTTTCACCAGGCTTACATCCATGTTTTCACGGAGTATGCCGCGATGAATACGTCCCACAGCGATACGTCCCACGTAATTGGAATAATCCAGCGACGTAATCAGCATCTGTGGTGTTCCTTCTATGAATTCAGGAGCAGGAATGTATTTGATGATAGCGTCGAGCAAGGGTTGAATGCTGCCGGAAGGGGTTTTCCAATCTTCCGCCATCCAGTTATTCTTGGCTGAGCCGTAAATGGTATGAAAGTTTAATTGTTCTTCAGTGGCATCCAGGTGGTACATGAGGTCGAAAACCATTTCATGCACTTCATCGGGGCGACAGTTCGGTTTGTCAACCTTATTTACGACCACGATGGGTGTGAGTCCTATTTGCAACGCTTTTTGAAGTACGAACCGGGTTTGCGGCATCGGACCTTCGAAAGCATC
Organism: Bacteroidota bacterium; assembly: GCA_022708505.1. Classification (GTDB taxonomy): domain Bacteria; phylum Bacteroidota; class Bacteroidia; order Bacteroidales; family Paludibacteraceae; genus Paludibacter. Next base: position 34,662 of record JAKIYP010000012.1, on the reverse strand, counting down.
CACCAGCAACAATACGCCATCGGCCATGTTCAGCACCCGTTCTACTTCCCCGCCAAAATCGGCGTGACCCGGGGTGTCGATGATATTTATTTTATAGCCCAGATAATCGATCGAAACGTTCTTCGCGAGGATGGTAATACCTCTCTCACGTTCCAAATCGTTGTTATCCATAATCAATTCGCCTGTCGTTTGATTATCGCGGAACAGGTTGCCGGCCAGCAGCATTTTATCTACCAGGGTAGTTTTTCCGTGGTCAACGTGAGCAATGATGGCGATATTTCTGATTTTCTGCATGTAACACATTCTTTTTTGAGGGCGCAAAGATAATAAAAAAAATGCAAAATACGTCAATATTTATCTATCCGCGGTAGAGACGCCCTATTAGGTAGGTAGAGACGCCCTAATAGGGCGTCTCTACTATAAACATAATCTTTCCCGCAACAATTTATACCCCGCCTGGCTTACCTTTATTTTATCGCCGTTTTTCAGCATCAGTTGCTGACTTTGTTTTTCGTACAATTCGATACGAGAGATGGCTTCGACATTGACGATGCAGGAACGGTGCACGCGGATAAACTGATTTTCAGGGAGGTGTGTTTCGAAATATTTCATCGTTTGTTCTTTCAGGAATTTCCCTTTCTCGGTGACGACCTGCACATAATCTCCGTCTGCAATCAGGCAGATAACCTCGGCTATCGGCACAACATGGATTTTGGTGCCCGATTTAACAGCAATCCTTTCGATTGGCGATGTGTTATTTGGTTCAATCCGGGTGTTTTCGGGCTCTTCGCTGCTGTCATTTTTTTCTTCATCGTTTTTCTCCTGTTCTTTTTCATATTTCAGACAAAGCAGCAGAATCAGCAGGTAAGCCAACACAGATGAAAAGAAACGTACCGGTATCAGTGCATAAAAAATAGTGCGATAATCTTCCTTAAAAAACAGAAATTCTATTGAATATCCAATGCCGATGGTGAGTCCGAGCGTTACCACCCCCAACGCGACATAATTCACGACCCTGACGGGAAGTTGGAGCACGTTCATATTCCCGAACCGGATTACATTCAGCAGGGGAACCGCGATAACAAAGTACAAGATGCAGTAAATGAATGTGTCTAATAGCAGGATAAGGAAAGGCAAGGGTACGACAAGCGTGTGGAGTGACAAGGTTTACAATATCGCGAACCCTGCCAACCCAAAGAGAATAAGCCTTAATTTATTTTTGATGACGTCTAATAACATCTGTTGATGGATTAGTTATAAAAGAAAAGGTTAACCAACGATTTCTCCACCACCGAATATGCAGGATCCTTTCACGATCAGCCTGCGTGTTTTGTCTACCGGCTCAATGATTCTGCGTTTATCATCAAAACCTCCGAAAACCGCATCCAACTGAGAAACAACCGTCCAGTCGCCCGGAATATACAAGGTAATTCCTCCGAAGATCGCGTTTATTTCCAGATAAGTATCACCTTCCGGCAGTGTGGTCCGGCGCAGATCCAGTGTTGCTCCCCCGAAAATCGCGTTCATTTCTCCACCCTTAAACACTTCGTCTAATATAATATGCTCTCCGCTTCCAAAAATAGTGTTTTTTTCGAAACCGGATGATAAATTACCGGTAGATTTTTGATGGTAGTGATGCGTTTTGTTTTTCCAGTAGTCGGACCAGTCTTTTTTTGGAGCCAGAAAGCGGAAGGTAATGAAAATCAGACCAGCGCAAATGAGCAGCAAGGGCCAGTAAACAGCCGCGAAATTATCTCCGATACCCGGGAATGTTTCGGGGAAGGCTTTGAAGATTTTCGGCATCAGGAAAAATGCCCCCACGATAACCCAGACAGTTCCCCAGGCAAACTGGTGTTTCTTCCGGAAGTGGCACAATCCAATCAGGATAACGACAGAAGGCCAGGAGAAAATAATACCTTTGTAAGCTTGCGGAATAAATCCAAAGTTAATTCCGAGTAAAACGGCTCCTACCAATATTAATAGTATCCCGAAACCCAATCCGCGAAAACGACGCGGGTAACCAGTGTTGTTTGTTAATGTTTCCATTTTTGTCGATTTTAATTTTTTGTGACAAAGGTATGGTGCGTGTGTCAGGTATTCAAATAAAAATCGATAAATAAAGGATTTTTCCTGATGAGTGAAATTATTTTCCTCAAGTCCTGGATCTAATTTAGTACATCAATCCAAACATCCAGAGTGGTATATGATTGCCCCAGCCGGTTTCTATATTGTCTTTAGCAAGATAAGCATTGTTTAAGTTTTGTATTTGTCGTTCTGTTTTATCTTTCCCTCCGATTTCGAAATGATAAAGATTGTCAACTATAAAGTCAGTCTCATCAGAATAGGATACTGAGTTCGTGACTTGTACTTGCGAGAAAAAGAAAGTTTCTCTAACGTTCCCTATATCAGCATTGTTTCCTGAAAAAGCATAAGAATAATTGGTATTAGCGAGGTAAATTTTTTCGGGTTTCACTAACTTCTTTATCCCATTTGCCTTTTTGTCGAGCAAGAGCAGAACATGAGCGTTGTGGAGCAGGATTAAGAAATTCATCAGAGCCGGGCGGGTTACTTCGATTTGAGAAGCAAGTTTAGTTATATTGGGTGTAAATGGAACAATGGATGATATGATGGACAATAACTTTTTAATTTTCATAAGGGTAGCATGTTCCATACTCTGAGATGCAGGTAAGTCAATGTCAATGATCGCGTTAATTGTTTCCAATACCCTAAAATGGTATATTTGTTTATCTTCTTTGTAATAAGGAAAATAACCATACCTGAGAAATTCATTAAACGCGACAAGAGGCTTTATCTGCTTATTTATTTCCAATGAAATTTTCACATGCTTTTGTAATAAGTCGGATAAACTAAGTTGATTGATTTTTATACCATATTCATAGTCAATAAATTCCCGAAATGAGAGCCCGTGCAAAACATAAGTAGCCGCCCTACGACTCAGGTCAGCTTTCGCTTTATGTATTTCAAGGATGGATGATCCTGTGAAAACAATCTTCATTTCCGGGAAAGAATCATAAATATTTTTAATCACCTGCGACCAATCAGGATATTTATGTACTTCATCCAGAAAAAGTCTTTTCCCTCCATGATTGTGAAAATCAACAGCGAGGTCCCATAATGAGCCTGTCGTAAACCATATATGATCGAGTGAGACGTATAAGACTTCTGTTGAGCCTGTTGGGTAATTTTGCTTAATATACTGAAAGAGCATCGTGGTTTTCCCTACACCTCTTGACCCAACAATGCCAATTAATCTGTTGTTCCAGTTTATTTGATGATAAAGATATCGTGTATAAGTCAGATCTGTATTTTCAACCAGATAATAGAATCGGGAAAAAAGTGTTTCCATAAATTACATTTTTAGACAACAAAGATAGGTTGTATTTTTGAAAATACAAAATAAAACACAAATTGTATTTTTGAAAACACAAAATATGTATTTGACTGAACTTCCTTTGTTGATTTTAACGTTCGCATCAACGGAAGTTTATCCATTGGCAATTTAATTTAATTCACAAGCAATGCAATCTCAAAAAAATAATTAATTTTGTGACTCTAAGACCTTATAAATACATTCAATATTATAAAAAATGAAAACGCATACACTCGCTGTACTTGTCCTGATAGGTTTGTTAACGTTATTATCCTGTGAAAATGAAGACATAAACCTTCCGGATTCACATACGATAAATGCACTTGTTGAAAATGGAAGCAGATATAATACTTTTGTTTCGCACGTTAAAGCCGTAATAGATTATGGTGATGTTGAGTTTGATGTCGCTATGGCTGAATATAAAAGTGGAGGTTTTAAATTAACGTTACCAGCTGCCATCCCGGACAATATGTTGGTATCAGCAGATGAACTAAGTGAAAATTCAAAGCCGTTTTTCAGGTTGATTAGCGATAAAGATGCAAAATTTACCGAAGTAAGATTTTTTGCATACAACAAACAGAATAATACAAGTCTTTATGAATTTCGTTGCATATCTGAGAGTAGTTCCTTTAAAAATTGCAGTTATGTATATGCCGACAGGGATTTTTCCATCAGAGGAAAACTGAAAGGCTATAATTCTATAGGGACCAACGCTTATTTGGAATATGATGTTGATCTTAAGAAAGGCTGGAATGTGATGTATCAGTTGAGCAATCTTATAACAACCAAAATGCCTGAAGAATTCACTTATAAATGGCAATATACTGGGGCGATGGCTCTGAATATTGTTGAATATGAACATTACAAATATACTGATTCGAATCAGAATACAATCTATCTAAGGTTTCAAGGTGACAAATATATTATTAGTTTTGATGGAGAATTGAAACAAATTGACTTTGATGCTTTTTACAACGAATATACAGGCAGGAGTTATTGGTCAAGTTCTGATTTGCAGAGTGCAGGTACATGGACTGTAGTTGGCAACGGAAATGAAATGTATTTTTCCGGAATAATGTCTTCATATACTGCATTTATTACAGATGGAGGTGAAAAAATAAATTTTTCACATATTTATCATCATAGACTCTCGGTTAATAGTGCCATATTATCAAAATATTGAATAAGACCTAAGTCAGTTGACTTTTGATCAATGTGTCTTCATTGTGGGGTTACGATAATATGCGCTATGTGCACCCCGTGGGGTGTCACATAGTGCTATCCAAATTACAGTACAAAATAAGCTCCGATTGAATAAGTCAGTATAACCGGTGTTTGTTCCATTGTGGCAGGAAAAGCCGGACCACGGTCAAGTACGTATCCTAACCCGATTTGAGCGGTGAACCATTTTTTACCACGAAATACATAGCTTGGTCCAAACACACTTTGGGCGAAATTATCTCCTAATCCCTGATGCCAATAAGATAATGAAAGGAAAGAACTCCTAATACCGGGTTTGAGATGGTAATTCAGTCCGACGCTATAACTAACCAGCCCGGCGCCCAACTGAAGTCCCACGCGGTTGGATAGCAAGGCTTCAAAATCGGCTCCTACTAAACCACCACCACCGTTTAAAATTCCGACACTCAGGCTTGCCCGTCCTTCATTATCCGATTCATTCATTTGTTTTGGCTGTTCAGTTTGTGCATTGATTGTCAGGTAAACCACTGACACGAAGATTAGGATAAGTGCTTTTTTCATAAAAATTGATTTGTTTTTAAATTGTTATTATTTTGATTAAATATGTTCAATGAGAGTTTGCCCCGATAATATTGATGTATTTACAGTCTGTACACAAATCCGATCCCACTCGATTCCGCTTGCTATCAACACGATATTATTCCCAGTTCCACCTCCCAATCGTGTGCCTAAGTCATTTCCGAAAATAAATGCGCTGGGATAACCGATAACTTTGCCAATTACCTCCAACGTTTTGCCATTATTAAAGGCTTTTAATGCGGTTTCATTTTTTTTCATCATCTCTTTGACGGCATCTTTACTCAACTTCTGACTATCTAGCCAGAAGCCGTTTAAATAATTTAAGTTGTTGGACTGGGCATAGATGCTACCTGTGAAAAAGAGGGAGAGAAGGAGGGATAATGTGATTTGTTTCATGAAATTGTTGTTTTGGTAAATGTAAGATTGATTATTCTTTTGAAATATTTGTCGTTTCCCGATACGAAAATGTTCTAAATTTAGTTATCAAATTAGTATAGTTAATTAGGGGGCTAAGACATTAAATTCATTATTCTATTATTCGCTTTGTTCTTCTCCATTCATTTGGATCTTTAGGGTTATATTTTATTTCAAACTTTGTTCCAATCGGAGTGAGGGTGTCTGTGTAGGCTATATATTGCTTTAAACCCACGCGAAAATATCCGAATGAATATGTAGTGGTGCTAGTTTTTCCTGATTTTACTCTCTTATAGTGAGAGACAGTAACTGTTTTTTTTATACCCTCTTGTTGAATATACCTATCTTCATAACAAGATTTAATAAAAAAAAACAATCCAACAATAAAAGCTACCAATAGTTTTAATCCTGATTTATCTTTTTTATATTTCATTTTCATCTAGTTGATAGATTGATGCTTAAGGAATTATTTGATGTTTTATTATTTGAAAGTTTTCACTAGTGTTCTTACTCTTTAAATAATTATTTGTAACTTGAGAAGCATATTCAGACATCCAAGCAGCATCGGTAGCCACAGCAATTGGCAAAAAAGGTTGCATACCTGGAACAAAAATACATATTAATGTGAAAATAAACTCCCCCATCCGGATCAGTATATTTAAATGGATTCCCGTAACAATACGCGTATCGATTATAATTCAACCAATTCCCCGGAGCTTGCACAAACGGGTCGGGCGAAAAGAACATCGCCGTCAGCGGATCATACACCCGCCCATTCATGTTAATAATGCCAAACTGGTCGAGATGTTCATGCATCGTGTAGCCACGGTCGAGAATCCAGCTGGTACGGGTATCATCCTGTACCCAGTCGGCAGGATTACGCCGTTTACCCCACGGATCATAAGCGTAACGTTCTACTACCGTTCCCGATTCGTTGGCAAGAGCAATTAAATTTCCCTGGTAGTCGGAATAACCATAATACAGCGTCTCTACACCGTTGGTATTGATGAGTATAGCACCGCCGCTAAGGTAATGGATTTTCTTAATATTTCCAAGATTATCCGTCTCTTCTTCGTAATCGCCGAGGTAATATTTTGTTTTTCTGTGTTATCCCGTTGATTTTCTTGAAATCAGTTAGGTGTTTCACTATTCGCTATTAGTTATTCACTATTCGCTCTCCGTTTTCCGTTTTCACTTCTCCGCTCCTGAAGCTCTCACTAATCACGATTGCGATAAGTTTTCTCCCCTCCCTTTTGCATATTCCGAAAAAAGTTTTACCTTTGCAGTCCGATTTTTTGCCCAATCTCTGACAGCTAAGTGAGAACTGTGAATATTGCGTGAAAGATTTCATATCAAAATTAAGAACAATGGATTTAATTAAAGTTGCTGAACAGGCGTTTCTGGTTGAAACCAATCACCCTTCATTCAAAGCCGGTGATACTGTTACTGTTGCTTATCGTATCAAAGAAGGTAACAAAGAGCGTATTCAGGAATTCCGCGGTGATGTAATCAAAGTATCAGGTCATCAGGGAAACAAACGTTTTACGGTTCGCAAAATGTCAGGAAACGTAGGGGTTGAGCGTATCTTCCCGATGGATTCTCCTTTTATTGACAAGATTACCGTGAATAAATTCGGTAAAGTACGCCGTGCTAAACTGTACTATTTACGTGCACTTACCGGTAAAAAAGCCAGAATCAAAGAAAGACGCGTATAATTTATCCGCGATCAGGAAAACAAGAGAGAGAAATTTGGAAATCCGGATTTCTCTCTCTTTGTTTTTAAATATCCTGTTGAATACTGGCTGAAAATAAACTCAAAAACAGTATATTTGCATTCTTTTATACAATAACCTTACAAATTCAGAAACAATGAATATTTTTCAGGATACCGGAAAATATGTTTTACTAATGAAGCGGGTGATGGTCTTGCCCGACCGGTGGCGCATGTTTTTCCGACAGCTTCCGAAAGAACTGGAAAAACTGGGATTGCAATCCTTACCCATCGTGATTATTATTTCAGTATTCATAGGGGCTATCATGACGATACAAACCAAGCTGAATACGGAAAACCCCATGTTGCCCACTTACAGTACAGGTCTGGTGACACGTGACACCCTGTTGCTTGAATTCTCATCGACTATCCTGTGTTTGATTCTCGCGGGTAAAATAGGGTCGAATATCGCCTCGGAAATAGGTACCATGCGCATTACCGAGCAAATCGATGCCCTTGAAATCATGGGTGTTAACTCGGCCAATTACCTCATCCTGCCTAAAATTGTAGCTTTTGTCTTCATGATGCCTTTCCTGGTTATTTTCAGCATGGGTATCGGATTAGTCGGCGGTTATTTAGTGGGAGTATTCAGCGATATCATAACGACGGCGGATTATCTGCTCGGGATACAATACGCGTTTATCCCGTACTACGTGTTTTATTCATTGGTCAAGTCGCTGGTGTTCGCGTTTTTAATCGCGTCGGTTGCCGCCTATTATGGCTATTACGCCTACGGAGGAGCGCTTGATGTGGGGAAAGCCAGTACCAACGCGGTGGTTAACAGCAGTATATTGATTTTGTTTTTCAATTTGTTGATTACAAACGTCATGTTGAATTAACGATCTAACGTAGAGACGCCCTATTAGGGCGTCTCTACCGCATAAAAAAGATATTTTTATATATAACGAATGATAACAGTTACAAACGTAGATAAAACCTTCGGCGACAATCATGTGTTGAAAAACGTTTCGGCGGTATTCGAAGCGGGTAAGACCAACATGATTATCGGGGCAAGCGGTTCCGGCAAGACGGTACTGATGAAAAGTATCATCGGCCTGCACCGGATTGACAAGGGACGGATTGAATACGATGGTCGTAATTTGCCGGATATGCGCATGAGTGATATCCGTCGGCTGCGCCGGGAGGTGGGTATGCTATTTCAGGGTTCCGCTTTGTTCGATTCCCTTAGTGTGCTCGAAAATGTGATGTATCCGCTGGAGATGTTTGCTAAAACAACAAAAGAAGAAATGAAGGACAGGGCAATTACCTGTCTGCGCCGGGTAAATCTGCCGGAGCATTCCTATCAACTGGCTCCTTCCGAGATCAGCGGTGGGATGCAGAAAAGGGTGGCCATCGCGCGTGCGATTGCCCTGCAACCCAAATATCTTTTTTGTGATGAACCAAACTCAGGACTGGATCCTAAAACATCCTTGATTATCGATCAGCTAATCAGTGAAATCACACGGGAATTTAATATTACTACCATCATCAACTCCCACGATATGAATTCGGTAATGGAAATAGGTGAGCACATTATTTTTATCAATAAAGGAGAAAAAGCCTGGGAAGGGAACAAAAATGATATTTTTCATGTTGATAATGAAGAGTTGAATAATTTCGTTTTTGCTTCAAACCTGTACCAAATGGTGAAGAAAGCGAATTTATAATAGTGGTTAGTGGATAATGGTTAGTTTTTGATTTAAGAGTTTAAAATTAATGATTTAAAGGTGCTTATGTGTAACTCATATGACTTATATGGTTAAAAAAATAAGTAAAAGATGAAAATAATTTCTTATAACGTAAACGGGATACGGGCAGCGCTCACGAAAGATTTCGCGGGATGGCTCAAAGAGGCTGATCCGGACGTGTTGTGCCTGCAGGAAACAAAAGCACAGCCCGATCAGGTGGATACCATGTTGTTTGCCGAGATGGGATATACAACCTATCTACATTCAGCTGAAAAAAAAGGATACAGCGGGGTCGCTATTTTGACCAAAGTGGCCCCTGATAACGTGGTAATCGGGATGAATCATCCACGTTACGATGCTGAAGGTCGTGTAATCAGAGCCGACTTTGGCGATTTGTCGGTCATCAGTGTGTATATACCTTCCGGTTCATCCGGCGATGAACGTCAGGCTTTCAAGATGGATTTTCTGGAAGCGTTTTTGCCATTTATAACTGAATTGAGAAAAACAAGACCCAATCTGGTGGTCTGCGGAGATTACAATATTTGTCACAAGCCCATTGACATTAATCACCCGGAACGGCAAATCGGGGTTTCCGGGTTCTTGCCCGAAGAACGTGAATGGCTTGACCGGTATGAAGCTACCGGCATGATCGATTCATTCCGGGTTTTTGATGCAAGTCCGGAGAAATACAGTTGGTGGAGCTACCGTGGAGGCGCCCGTTTCAGGAATGCCGGCTGGCGAATCGATTATCATTGGGTGAGCGAACCGCTCAGGAACCGGTTGAAAAACGCGGAGATTTTAGTGGATGCAGTGCATTCCGACCACTGTCCGGTTGCCGTTGAATTGAGCCTGTAAATCTTCCATAAGATTTAAAAAATATAAATATTCGGAGAAAGGGATGATTAACAGGTATTTTGTTATTACTTTTGCCTTTCAAAATTTCAAATATAATATGAAGAATTACTTTTACAGGTTTCTGATATTCATCGTAACCATCAGTGTGCTTAGTTCCTGTTTGTGGGATGAAGAAGAAACAGAACTGTCTAAAAATCCGTATTTTGTGTCACTAACATTTGCAAAAAACGATAGTATTCCCAAATTGGAGAGTGCCGCGTTTTCATTGATATATGACTCAGTCCTGCTGGATTCTGTTATTGTCAATCTCGATTCTTTGCCTTATCAGACACGAATTGACAGTGTATTCCCTACATTCTCATTTAAAAGTTCTTCATTTGCGTATCTGATTATGAGAGATACACTCAATACCGGTTTGGATACGATGCTTCTGACCGGAAAAGATACGATTGATTTTACCCGGGTATTAAGAGTGGTGAATATAGCACAAAACGGAAAGGATTCCTGTTCATACGGGATTAAGGTTAATGTTCACCAGATTCAACCGGAGTTGTATGTCTGGCAAAAAACTGTTGATCAGATTTACACGTATGTCGCCAGTGTACAAAAAGCTGTGTTCTTCGACGGGAAGTATTTGTTTTATGTCAGTTCCGGTCTTACAAACAACCTCTATATCTCCGGAAATGGCGTTAATTGGGTTAATACTCCTGTTGCCGGCTTGCCTCCGAATGTTATACTTCAGTCGATAACCGCATTCAATAATAAACTCTATCTTGTCAATGAGAAGGGCTTGATTTACAGTTCGACAGATGGTGTAAGCTGGACAGGAGCAAATCCGGGTGTTGCAGGTTATACGATTGAGAATTTGTATTTTGTTTTAGATAACCAGCTATGGGGTCTTTTCAAACAGGATGCAAATTCGAAATATTATTTTGCGACTACTCAGGATGGATTAACGTGGCAAATTGGTGATACGATTCCATCCAAATTCCCGATTGTGGATTATGCAGCACTGGCATTCAGTTCAAGAACAAATAAACCTAAAGGGTTAATACTTGGTGGTAATGCATCAGATAGCACATTACTTTCATCCAAATGGAGTGTGCAGAAAGAAATTAATAACAAATATAAATGGGTTGATTTTTCTAAAGATAAACCTGACCTAACAGCTCTTTCGGGTGCATCGTTGATTCATTATGACAATAAGTTGTTGTTGTTCGGAGGAATGGATAAAGATTTCAATATCGTTGGTAAAGGATATAAAGAATCAATTGACGAAGGGATGACCTGGAGAAATACAGACAGTGTTTACAATGTCATAGTTGATACCCAAAATGCTATCACCTATCAACCCCGGAGTTACCAGTCGGTTATTCACGATACATCCAATCATTATATCTATTTGTTAGGGGGACGAAACAATACCAGTTTTTTCTCTGATGTATGGGTGGGCCGGTTAAACAGAATGACTTTTATCAGAAAATAAGTTGATGATATATAAGGGTGCAAATATCACTAAGACAGCTCGTTTCCGTCGTTGGACACGTAAGGCTTATGCTGTATTTGCCAGTCTGGGAAGAACAATTACCATCGGTAGTCTGAGAATAGGGATGGCAGGACAAACCCTGTTCCGTGGTTTCGAAAGGTTGGATAGGATATTTACAGAGCAGCCCGATGAAGCATTTGATTCGGAACATGACCTTGAAATACTAACAACAGAATTATTATTCGCTACAGAAATTATTTCAGTTCCTGCGTCACAATATGCTGAGGCGGCGGATTTGATGTATATATATTGTATTAACCAAACGGTTAGAGCAGTTTAGGCTGTTTTAACCGTTTTTTATTTTATAAAGATGAACAAACATGTTTTAATTTTATTTTTTCTTCTTACACTGGCCTGTCAAATTTCAGGAATGGTATTGAACGATTCAACTGTGGTTGAATTAACCGAGTTACAGGTTGATGCTACCCGTCAACGACAGTTCTCCGGAACAGGAAAAGTATTGCAATCGCTTTCGGCAACCGAGATTAAGCAGATGCCGGCACAAAGCATGGATGCATTTATGAAAACGATTCCCGGAGTTGATGTGCGTCAACGGAGTACCGGAGGAACTCAGGCCGACTTGTCTATCAGGGGCGGTTCTTTCGATCAGGTGCTGGTGTTGCTCAACGGAGTGAATATCACCGACCAGCAAACCGGGCACCACAATCTCAACATTCCGGTTGAACTTTCCGAAATCGAAAGCATTGAAGTGTTGCAGGGAAGTGCCGCGAGAAGATATGGAAGTCAGGCTTTTTCGGGTGCAATCAACATCGTAACGAATCCCCAAAGAAAAGCAACTGTTGAGGTGGGTGCTACTGCCGGTTCCTTTGGCACTTATACCCAAAAGCTAACCCTGGGAGGTTCCAATAAGAAGCTGAGTCACTTCACTTCTGCATCCCATCAGTCAAGCAAAGGGTATATTCAAAATACTGATTATGATATCCTGAACTTATTTTCCCATACCCGTTTCACACCTGTGAATGTTGGTAAATTTGATTTACAAGCCGGTTATCAGCAAAAATCATTTGGAGCAAATAGTTTTTACACGCAGAAATATCCGAATCAGTTCGAACATACCCGTACCCAGTTCGCCTCGTTGAGTTGGGAGAAACAGATAAACAAGCTATATGTTGCTGCAGATGTCCAATACAGAAGACATTATGACCGGTTCGAGCTATTTCGTGATTTTCAATATATAGAACCATGGTATGCCGATCATAATTATCACCTGACTGATGTCGCGGGAGGTTCGCTGCATCTTGAATATGCCGGCAGGTTCGGTAAAATTGATGCAGGTGTTTCTTCACGCTATGATCATATTTACAGTACGGTTCTGGGGAATGTGATTGCGGATACCTTAAAGCACCCGGTAAATCATTTTGAAAAAGGAATGAATAAGAAATTTAACAAAGAAGCCGATCGGGTGCTTAATACTGCCTATTTCGATTACTCAAAAGGGTTGGGCGCTTTTTATTTTTCAGCAGGGACTTCTTTTTCACATACCCGCAAGTATGGTTTAAAACACCATTGGGGTGCAGATCTGAGTTATGTGCCAAACCAGCATTGGACGGTTTACACGTCTATAAATACAGCGTCGAGATTACCAACTTTTACAGATTTATATTATCAGAATTCGACTCACAATGCTAATCCCGACATAAAACCTGAAAGCTCGTTTACATCAGAAACCGGAGTAAAATACGTGGATAGTAGATTTAATCTACAGGCCGGTGGATTTTTCCGGAGGGGGAACAATATCATCGACTGGGTACGTTATTCTGATCAGGATAAATGGGAAAGCATGAACCTGACAGAACTCAACACTTCAGGACTGAATGTTTCAGCCGGATATCATTTTTCAAATTCATTTCTGAAGCATATCTACCTGGCATATTCATTTATACATACCGATAAGCACGCAAATGGTTACGACTCTAAATATGCGCTTGATTATCTGAAACATCAGTTGATTTTCAGGTTGCACCATCAGTTACTGAAAAATGTGACTGTAAGCTGGAGTGCGGCTTATCATGACAGAGCCGGCAGTTACATCGATTTTGATACGAACGTGTTAACCGGTTACAGTCCCTACCTGCTTGCCGGTTGCCGAATTGCCAGAGAAAAATCAGGATTGATGATTTATGTTGACATTAATAATATGCTCAATGAAAATTATGTTGATTATGGCGGATTAGTGCAGCCCGGAATACATGGAAATGTGGGGTTCAGGTGGAAATTTTAATAAATTGAAATAATATTTTGTAAGTTGGTCGAATGCAATTAATTTTGCAGGTGATAAAATCTTCTTATACATCCTGTAAAAATATTATAAAGTGAATGGTTTCGATATACAAGTAATACAGAAGAACAGTGTAAATGCATCTGATCGGGTTATAACTAAAATTAAAGAATTAATAAATTCAGGAGTACTAAAACCTGGCGACAGATTACCTGCGGAAAGGAAAATGGCTGCTGATTTTGGTTTCGGCAGGGCTCAGGTTAGAGAGGCTTTGCACAAACTGGAGTTTTACGGGATTATCAAGACCTTACCTCAGAGCGGATCAGTCATTAACCGGCTTGATATTACCGCGTTGGATGGTTTGATAAAGGATGTACTTAATTTGCAGGACTACGATTTTTTTTCATTGGTCGAAACACGAATCCTACTGGAGGAAAACGCCATCAGCATGTGTGCACAAAGAAGAACCAAAGATGATTTAGTCATGATTGAGAAAGCACATGCTAACTTTTTGAAGTATTGGGACTCAGAAGAAAGAGTGAGCTATGACTTTGCTTTTCACCGGGCAATTGCAGAAGCAAGTCACAACCCTGTTGTTAAAGCAATGTTGCTGATTATCACGCCAGACATACTGCATGTATACAATAAAGAGAGATTTTGTGCTCCCAGCAAAACCGTTGTTGAGGAGCATATTGCCATGCTTGATGCCATACGGGAACAAGATGCAGAGAAAGCTGTAAAACTGATGCGACAACACATGCAGGGGGTGCTTGAATTTGCCCAAACAAAGCTGAATACACCTGTATCGGGCAAATAAAAGTGTTATCTTAATTTCTGAAAAAGAGGAATAACCGCATTTTATAACGTGGTTATTCCTCTTTTTTTACAATAAAGGTTTCTTTTATCAAAAAAATCTTTATTTTTGTGGAGTTGTAATCATTACAAAAAAAGTGTTTAATTTACTGTTGTCTGTAGACCGTTGACTGTAGACGTTAAATTCAAAAACCATGTTTAAAAAACTATACCATTTTTACCGCGAAGGCTTTTCAAATATGACGGTTGGTAAAAAGCTCTGGCTCATTGTCATTGTTAAACTTTTTATCATGTTCGGAATCCTCAAGGTTTTCTTCTTCCCCAATCAGCTCAAACAAAATTTCGATACTGATGCTGAAAGAGGCAATCACGTTACGAATGAATTAATTGACCGTTCAAATAAATAAAAAATCTATCAATCGTTATCTTAACACTAATATCAATATTACTTATGGAATTATTAGATGTATCATTAATCAACTGGTCGAGGGGGCAATTTGCCCTGACTGCCATGTATCACTGGATATTTGTGCCACTGACTCTCGGCGTGGGCATTGTCATGGCGATCATGGAGACTTTATATTATAAAACAGGAAAAGAAGAATGGAAAAAAGCTACCAAATTCTGGATGACCTTATTCGGGGTTAACTTTGCCTGTGGGGTAGCTACCGGTATCATTCTTGAGTTTCAGTTCGGGACCAACTGGTCGAATTACAGCTGGTTTGTAGGTGATATCTTTGGTGCGCCATTGGCCATCGAAGGGATGCTCGCTTTCTTCTTAGAGGCGACTTTCATCTCCATCATGTTCTTCGGATGGAAAAAGGTGAGCAGGGGCTTCCACTTAGCTTCTACCTGGCTGGTGATGCTGGGTGCTACTTTTTCTGCACTCTGGATTTTGGTGGCTAATGCCTGGATGCAATATCCAATTGGCATGGAGTTTAATCCCGATACCGCCCGTAATGAAATGGTTGATTTCTGGGCAATTTTACTTTCTCCAATCGCTCTGAATAAATTTGCGCATACTGTTTTGTCGGGATGGGTGCTTGGAGCTTTATTTGTCGTGGGGGTAAGCGCCTGGTTTATCCTGAAAAAACGTGAACTCGACTTTGCCCTCCGCAGCATTAAAATCGGAGCGATTTTCGGAGTAGTATCTTCCATTCTGATTATTGCTACCGGCGATGGTTCTGCCTTTCATGTGGCACAAAAACAACCCATGAAGCTGGCTGCCATGGAAGGTCTTTACGAAGGGAAGGAAGGTGCAAATATCGTGGCAATGGGTCTGCTCAATCCGGAAAAACAATACAATAACGACGAGGAAACCTTCATCGTGAAAATGGATGTGCCGATACCGAAACTTTTATCCTTGCTCGGTTACCGGGATGCAGATGCTTTTGTCCCCGGTATTAAAGATATTATAGAGGGTTATACTTTATCTGATGGAACAGTGGTGCCGTCATTCGTGGAAAAACAAGCAAGTGGTAAAAAAGCACTTCAGGCGTTTAATGACTACCGCGAAGCTAAAACTGCCGGAAATGATTCGCTGGCTGTTGTGCACAAGGCAGTGCTCGATGAAAACTTTAAAAACTTCGGATATGGATATCTCGAGAAACCGGCTGATTTGATTCCCAATGTAGCGTTGGTATTCTATTCTTTCCACATCATGGTTGCATTGGGCATGTTGTTCCTGGTTATTTTCATGGCGGTATGGTTCTTCCACTGGAAAAAGAAACTTGAAAATGTACGTTGGCTCTTGTGGGGTTCGTTATTTTCTATTCCACTGGGATATCTGGCAACACAACTGGGCTGGGTTGTAGCAGAAGTTGGTCGTCAGCCCTGGGCTATACAGGATGTGCTGCCGGTACAGGCTGCGGTATCAAGTGTTTCAACCGGGTCGGTGCAGTTGACTTTCTTCCTTTTCTTAGCCCTCTTTACTGCCCTGCTGATTGCCGAAATCAGAATTATGGTGAAACAAATTCAGAAGGGACCGGGTAATGAATAGAAAAGTCACCGGTCACCGGTCACCAGACTCCGGTCGGGCGACTGGTGACTGGTGTCCGGCGGCATAATCACAATAATTAGAATTAATTAAAACATCAACATACTATGACAACATACGCATTTCTTCAACATTACTGGTGGTTCCTGATTTCCCTACTGGGAGGATTACTTATCTTTCTCCTTTTTATTCAGGGCGGACAATCCATGCTTTTTTCGCTTTCTAAAACTGAAGATGAAAAAAGATTGCTTGTAAATGTACTGGGACGGAAATGGGAATATACATTCACTACCTTAGTTACTTTTGGCGGTGCCTTTTTCGCATCTTTCCCGTTGTTTTATTCAACAAGTTTCGGGGGTGCTTACTGGGTGTGGATCATCATCCTGTTTGCGTTTACCATCCAGGCTTTTTCTTATGAGTTTCAGTCTAAACCGGGTAACGTATACGGTAAAACAACTTACCGCAGTTTGCTGTTCATCAATGGCTTGCTGGGTACTTTCCTGTTGGGTGTTGCCGTTGCTACTTTCTTTACAGGCTCAGATTTTACCGTTGGGAAAGGAAATATCACCAACATCGCCTCTCCGGTAATCAGTCGCTGGGGGAATGCCTGGCACGGGCTCGAAGCGCTGGCTTGTCCACGAAATCTTTTCCTGGGTTTGACAATTTTTTTCCTGGCGCGTACGCAGGCAACCCTGTTTTTTATTAACCGCCTGAAACATGAAGTACTGGAAAACCGTTCGCATAAGTATTTGTTGTATAACGCCATCCCATTTGTGGTGTTTTTCTTAGCTTTTGTGATTTCAATTTTATTGTCCGAAGGATTTGCTGTACAGGATGATGGCACTGTTTACATGGAAAAGTACAAGTACTTCAACAACTTCATCGATATGCCGGTTGTTGGAATCTTATTCCTGTTGGGTGTTATGGCTGTTTTATACGGTATCATTGCTTCAATTCTGAAACAACCATTTAAAAAAGGGATCTGGTATACAGGAGCAGGAACGGTTGTAACGGTAACCATGTTGTTGCTGATTGCCGGGTATAATAATACCTCTTTCTATCCGTCATCAACTGATTTGCAAAGCTCCCTGACCATTTTCAATGCCTCGTCCAGCGAGTTTACGTTGAAAGCCATGTCATGGGCTTCCATCCTGGTGCCAATTGTTGCGGGTTATATCTTCATTGCCTGGAGAGCCCTTGAAAAGAAGAAAACCGATATGGATGATATCAATAGTGATAGCCACGCGTATTAACACACATGCAAAGGATCACTAATTGGTGGCGATTCTGTTGAGTAATTCTTCCGGCGAGCAAAGTATTTGTTCGCCGGTTTTCATATTTTTCAGCATGACCTTATTTTCAGTCATTTCATTCTCCCCGACAATGGCTACAAAAGGTATGTTTTTATTATCTGCATAGCTCATTTGTTTCTTCATTTTGGCCGGTTCAGGATAAATTTCGCAGTTAATCCCGTTTTCCCGGAGGGTTTTCAGCCAGGGTAGACAATACATCAGCTCTTTTTCGCCGAAACTTACAAATAATATCCGGGTTTGTTCTTCGGATGTTTCAGGATAAAGATTGAGTTGGTTTAGTACATCATAAATGCGATCTGCGCCGAATGAAATACCCACGCCGGATACACCCGGCATACCAAACACCCCTGTCAGGTTGTCGTAACGTCCTCCTCCGGTGATGCTGCCAATTTCCACATCCAGCGCCTTTACTTCAAAAATGGCTCCTGTGTAATAGTTTAGTCCCCGTGCAAGTGTCAGATCCAGTTCTACTCTGGTTTTGATTTGCATGGTTTCGCAAAGTCCGAATATGGTTTCCATTTCATCAATACCTTTCAGACCCGTTTCTGAAGTAGCCAACACAGCTTTCAGCTGATTCAGCTTCTCTGAATTTGTTCCGCTGAGTTTGAGGATGGGCTGTAATTTATCAATTGCATCCTGTGATATACCTTTTGAAGCAATTTCCTCGTTGACTTTTTCAAGTCCGATTTTATCCAGCTTATCAATGGCAACCGTTATGTCGGTGATTTTTTCAGCTTCTCCAATGATTTCAGCGATGCCCGACAGAATTTTGCGGTTGTTGATTTTAATTACCACGTTAATTTTTAGTCGACGATACACCTCATCCACAATCTGGATCAGTTCCAGCTCATTCAGCAGGGAGTCACTTCCCACCACATCCACATCGCATTGGTAAAACTCACGGTACCTGCCTTTTTGTGGCCGGTCGGCACGCCATACCGGCTGTATCTGGTATCTTTTGAAGGGGAATGAAATCTTGTCGCGATTTTGCACCACGAAACGGGCAAAGGGGACTGTTAAATCGTAACGCAAGCCCTTCTCAGCGATCTTGTTTGTTAATTTGATGCTATTTCTTTCAAGTAATTCTGTATCGTTGACATTGTTAAGAAAGTCTCCTGAATTCAAAATCTTAAATAACAATTTATCTCCCTCTTCCCCGTATTTTCCCATCAACGTGGATAGATTTTCCATGGCAGGCGTTTCAATTTGTTGAAAGCCATATAATTGGAAAACTGACTTGATGGTGTTGAAGATATAGTTGCGATTCGCCATTTCCTGTGGTGTGAAATCGCGGGTTCCTTTTGGTATGGAGGGTTTCTGGGACATGTTATTGCAAATATAGGTTTAAATTCATGCAAAGATAAACTTTAACATCGTATTTGAAAAGATAGTTTGAACAAAAAAGGCATCTCAAGAAATTGAAACGCCTTTTTAATGAGATTCGGAATGAAATTATTTTCTGATTCCCAGTTCTTTGATAATTGCACGGTAACGTTCGATGTCGTTTTTGATTAAATAATCGAGTAAGCGACGACGTTTTCCTACCAACATAACCAAAGCGCGTTCTGTACTGAAGTCTTTTTTGTTCTGTTTCAGGTGCTCTGTCAAATGGTTGATACGGAAAGTAAACAATGCAATCTGGGCTTCAGGTGAGCCTGTGTCAGTAGCTGATTTGCCATGTTTTGCAAACAGTTCCTGTTTTTTTTCAGCTGTTAAATACATGATAATGTGTAAATTTAATTAATAAATAGAATTTAAGCCACATTGGACTTGCCTTCATTTTTTTGAGTGCGCAAAGATAACAATAATTTGATTAACTACAAATAATCAGTTAATTATTCTTTCAATGCTCGCAGAATTTCCCGTTTCCCCGGAGGCCCCGGAATACGTTCTACTGAAAACCCTGCCGATTGTAAGGCCCGCCTGACAATTCCCTTGGCACAATAAGTGGTCAGAATTGCCCCCTGATTACAATGTTTATAAAGCATCCTGAAGCGATCTTCTGTCCACATCTCAGGTTGTTTCTCTGGGGAAAATGCATCGAAATAGATTAAATCGTATTGCCCGGTTAATGTCATGCATGAGAAATCTTCCTGAATTTTATACAGTTCAAAATATGGAGTGACTTGAATGCGATTCTGCCAGGGTGCGGTGTGCAATTGGTAAAATACATCTTTTTTTTCGGGTGCTAATAAATCAGGGTAATTCAATAAACAAGCCGATTCAGTTGATAATGGATAAAGTTCAATTGTTGTATACTGTATCTTTTGTTGTGAAGATTCACTTTCAAGCAGGGTTAGAAATGCATTTAATCCGGTACCGAAGCCAATTTCAAGTACTTGCAATGTGTCTTTTGCGCACTTTCTTAACCCGGCATCAATAAAAATATGTCTCGATTCCTGGATAGCGCCATGAATTGAGTGGTAGGTTTCATTTAGCTTGTTATGCCGTAGTGAATGAGAACCGTCTTCGGTGAGGATTATGTCGGGGGTCATTTTTTTAAGAGAATAGCGAAATAGTGAGTAGCGTAAAGCGGAAAACTGAGAGCGGAAAACCAAAATGAAGAAGAAACAACCATTTATGCAGTGTGTTAACGGTTGTTCCTTCTAAATAGGGTTTAATAGTTGTTTTTCTTTTCTTCGAAATAAGCTTGCGGGTGGGTACAGGCAGGGCAAACTTTTGGAGCATTTTTGCCTTTGTGTACATAACCGCAGTTGCGACACTGCCACTCGATTTCTTCGTCGCGGTTGAATACCTTTTCAGCTTCAACTCTTTCAAGTAACTGACGGTAACGTCTTTCGTGTTCTGCTTCTACTTCTGCAATTTTGCGGAATGAAACTGCTATGGCTTTGAAACCTTCTTGTTCAGCAATGTCAGCGAACATCGGATAGTCATGAGACCATTCTTCATGTTCACCCATCGCGGCTGCCAGTAAATTTTCAGCCGTTGTGCCTACGATACCGGCCGGATAGGAAGCGTTAATCTCTACCATGCCTCCTTCTAAATAACTGAAGAATTTTTTTGCGTGTTCTTTTTCCTGTTCAGCTGTTTCCATGAAAACGCCTGCAATCTGCTCAAATCCTTCTTTTTTTGCCTTGCTTGCGAACATGGTGTAACGCATGCGGGCCTGACTCTCACCTGCAAAAGCAATCAATAGATTCTTTTCGGTTTGTGTTCCTTTTAATGATGCCATTTTTTTTGATTTTAAAGATGAATATTTATTTCATTTTTTATAATTTGCCAATCTATCAATTTGTTTGATGATTTTGGTTCACATCCTTGCAAAGATAGCTTTTTTGTTTGTTTCGAAAAAGTGAGACCGGCGTTTTTTAGTCTGTTTTGTTAATTTGTAATCATTCCAAATTTCGGGGCTGCTACAAAAAGCGTATCTTTGTAATTCAAAAATTAATTTTTAAACCATATAAGCCATGTAGGTTACATATAAGCACTTTCCGTTTCCCGTTTTCCGTTTTCCGCTAACCAACTAATCACTAATTAACTTATGCTCAGCTACCTTCAGATAGAACATCTTACCAAGTCATTCGGAGATTTATTGTTGTTTCAGGATATTTCTTTCGGAATATCGGAAAAACAACGTGTTGCATTGATTGCTAAAAACGGTACGGGCAAAACGACTTTGTTGAATATCATTGCCGGTATTGAAGATTATGATTCAGGTACGATATCTTTCCGCCGGGATTTGCGGGTGAGTTATCTGGAGCAGACTCCTGATTTTCCCAAAGAGCTTTCGGTAATTGATGCTTGTTTACAATCGGATAACGAGGTGGTGAGAACGATTGCTGCGTATGAACATTGTATGCTTTCGGATAATCACGACCTGTTGCCTGAGATTATGAATCGCATGGATTTGCACAATGCCTGGGATTATGAGGCAAGAATTAAACAGGTGTTGGGCAAGTTGAAAATAACCAACTTCGAACAGAGAATCGGGGAATTGTCGGGCGGACAGTTAAAAAGGGTAGCGTTGGCAAACGTGCTGATTGGTGAGCCTGATTTGCTGATATTGGATGAACCTACCAATCACCTGGATCTGGAAATGGTGGAGTGGCTCGAAGATTTTCTGAAACGTTCATCTATGGCATTGCTGATGGTAACACACGACCGCTACTTTCTCGATAGGGTGTGTACGGATATTCTCGAACTCGACCAGCAGCAATTGTTTCAATACAGCGGAAATTACAGTTATTATTTGGAGAAGCGACAGGACAGATTGGAGGCTTTTAACGCTGAAACCGAAAGGGCTAATAATCTCTACCGGAAGGAATTAGACTGGATGCGTCGTCAGCCTCAGGCACGAGCAACCAAAGCCAAATCACGCATCGACCGTTTTTATGATATAGAAGATCGGGCTAAACAAAAGCTGAATCAGGACAAAGTACAATTAGATGTAAAAGCATCTTATTTAGGATCAAAAATCTTTGAAGCGAAGTACATTTCAAAATCTTATGGAGATTTCAAAATCTTAGATCAGTTTTATTATAATTTTGCCCGGTATGAAAAAATGGGCATTATCGGTAAAAATGGTACCGGAAAAACAACTTTTCTGAAGATGTTGTTGGGCGAAGTTAAGCCGGATAGTGGTTCTTTTGATATTGGCGAAACGGTGGTTTTCGGGTATTATAGTCAGGACGGACTGGCATTTGATGAACAGATGAAAGTCATAGATGTGGTACGCGATATTGCGGAAGAAGTGAATTTGGGGAACGGTAAAAAGATGTCGGCATCACAGTTTTTTCAACATTTTCTGTTTACCCCTGAAACACAATATAATTATGTGTATAAACTCAGCGGGGGAGAGAAGAGACGGTTGCATTTATGCACTGTTCTGATGCGGAATCCCAACTTTCTGGTGCTGGATGAGCCGACGAATGATCTTGACATAGTTACACTTAATATCCTGGAGGAGTATCTGCAGTCGTTTAAAGGGTGCGTAATTGTGGTGAGTCACGACCGCTATTTCATGGATAAGGTTGTAGACCATTTGTTGGTTTTCAAAGGAAATGCAGAGATCAAGGATTTCCCTGGAAATTATACTGATTTCCGTGAATGGGAGCTTGTCAGCGGAGAGCGGAAAACGGAAAGCGATGGAAGGAGTGCGGAAAACGGAAAACGGAAAACGGAAAGCGTAGGACAGAATGATGCCAAAGAAAACAAAAATAACGTATCCGCAAAACGTAAATTAAGTTTTAAAGAGAAGCAGGAATTTGAGGCGCTGGAGCGTGAGATTCCTGGGTTGGAGGAAGAAAAAGCAAAAATTGAAGAAGCAATGTCTTCGGGAGCATTAAGTAATGATGAAATTGTTAAGGCTTCTGAACGATTCTCGGTGTTGTTGGAGTTAATTGATGAGAAAACCATGCGTTGGCTGGAGCTAAGTGAAATCTGAAACTTACGTGAATCATGAAGACCTATCTGGGATTAGGGAGCAATTTGGGACATAAAAAAGCCAATATAGACAACGCAATTCGTAAAATTGAAGCGATTGTGGGCGGGCTTATTCGACGTTCTGATTATTATGTTTCTGCTCCGTGGGGTTTTGAATCGGAACATGATTTTGTCAATGTGGTAATCTGTGTTGAGACTGCTTTACAACCGCTTGAACTGCTTCGTAGACTTCAGAACATAGAGCAGGAGATGGGCAGGGTACAAAAATCAGTCGATGATGTTTATGCTGACCGAATTATTGATATTGATATTTTGTTATATGAAGATTTGGTAATAGATTTACCGGAATTGAAAGTCCCGCACCCTCACATGAAGGAACGGGACTTTGTTATGAAACCCTTAAACGAAATCCTGGGCTGATTTAGACTTTTTAAAGATCATTCATCATATTGATGATATTCTTTCAGAATTTCCCAGGCTTTATCAAAATCTTTCTCAAACACCATTAGTGCAATGCCTTCATTGATCTCGTACAGCATTGGCAAAATGTCGGCACTCGTTGAATTGGAAATGGAACTGGATATTTTATTTTCAGAAAGTACCGACTGATCAAGCATCGCCTCTTCCATTCGTTCGTAATTCTTTAGTTTTACAATCTTTTCTTCCATAATACTTCAGATTTAGAGGTGAAACTTTCTATCTATTAAACAAAGTAAATGGTAAAAATGTTTGCAGCTTGTATGTTTATTTTCAGCACCCCGATATTTTTTTTACTTTTGCATGTTTAATATGAAAACCATGGAAATAGAAAATCTTCCCGACCATATCGTGTACACGCCTCCGGTAATTGAATTTGTTACAGTAGCTGCCGAAACTTGTCTGTTTCTGGAACGTGCAGTTGATTTGTCACGCGGAACATTTGTCGATAAGAGTGTAAAGATTCTGGCATTGTTGTATTTGAAAACATCCATGCTTGAAATACCGTCACGGGTTTACGAGGATGAAACCGAAAGATTTGTTACCGAAGAAGATTATAATGACATCAAAGAACAGGTTGAGACATTGCTCGGAGAGCAGGACTCATATCTGGAGACTTTTCATCCGGATATGGCCATGAGCGACACGCCTGTTGCCGCTTTTGTTTCAGAAAATCTGGCGGATGTTTACCAGGAATTGAAAGACTTTGCAGCGAATTATCAGTTAGCGGATACTGATGTAATGAACGATGCCCTGGTTACCTGTCTGGAAGCTTTTGGAGAACACTGGGGGCAAAAAGCGCTGAATGCCCTGAAGGCTTTACATAGCATCAAGTATAGTGGGCAAGCTGATGAAGATGAGGAGGATGCTGATGTGGCCTCCGGTAAGATTGATCGCAACGGTTTTGTTGATTTTTTGCGTGATGATGACTAATAATGCATTTAAATGATTAAGCCGAAAATAAGTAAAGAAGAAGTAAATGAATTGCCCATCGTGATTTTCGGGGGTGAGGTAAAGGTAATCGATCATGATGATAAGGTGTCTGAGGCGATTCAGATACTCCGTCAGCACAACATGGTTGGAATTGATACCGAAACCAAGCCTTCATTTAAGAAAGGATTGCTGCATAAGGTCTCATTATTACAGATATCCACGGAGGATATTTGTTTTTTGTTCAGACTGAATAAGATTGTTTTTCCAAAAGAACTGGGTGATTTTCTTTCGGATAAGTCTGTAAAAAAGATTGGTTTAGCCTTGAAAGATGATTTTAATGGACTGAATAAACATCTCCGGTTTATGCCTGAGAACATAGTTGATTTGCAGTCGATTGTGAAAAGTTACGGCATTCTCGAACTGGGACTCCAAAAAATATTTGCCATAGTATTTAATCAGAAAATATCCAAAAGTCAGCGTCTGACAAACTGGGAGAGTCCGGAGTTGACAGAGCAACAACAACGTTATGCGGCAACGGATGCCTGGGCTGCGCTGATGATCTACAAGCAGCTGATGCAGGAGAAGAAGCTGACGAAAGCGGAAATAGAACTAATAGCTAATAGCTAATAGTGAATAGTGAATAATATCAATAGCCAAATGCGAGTTTGAGAGGGGTTGCTTCGTCGGCAAAGCCGACTCGCAATGACCAAGCGGAGAACGGAAAGTTATTATGTTTGATTTGCTTCCGTAGGAAGCGAAGTTTTGTAACCAATAAGCTTGCTTACTGGTTTATGGAGAATACACCACCTTACGGAGCTGCCGTAGGTAGCGACAAAACCGGAGACTTGCGACAAAATAAATTAATATGATCAAAATACATTTAAAACCCAAAAAAGAAGAAAGTCTTCGCCGGTTTCACCCCTGGGTGTTTTCCGGAGCCATTCAGTCCATTGAAGGTAAACCCGAAGAGGGCGATTTGGTTGCGGTATATGCAGCTGACAAAAGTTTTCTGGCAATTGGTCATTATCAGATTGGCAGTATTGCTGTGCGGGTTTTATCTTTTGCTGAAATAGCTATAGCGGAACAGTTTTGGCTTGATAAGGTAAATGCTGCCTATCAGTTGCGCGTGGCTGCCGGTCTGATTCATCCTGATAACAATACTTTTCGCCTGATACACGGGGAAGGTGACAACCTGCCAGGTTTGATTGTGGATGTGTATGGTGATACTGCGGTGATGCAGGCTCATTCAGTGGGTATGCACCATGCCAGGAAAGTGCTTGCTGAAGCGATTGTGAAATCTGCGCCGGGTGTGCAAAACGTATATTATAAATCGGAAACGACTTTGCCGTTTAAAGCCGGACTTGAACCGGAGAATGGATTTCTGATTGGAAAGGATAATGCAGGTCATACTACACTGGAAAATGGATTGCAATTTCAGGTTGATTGGTTAAAAGGACAAAAAACAGGTTTTTTCATCGATCAGCGGGAGAACCGGGCGTTGCTTGAACAATATGCAAAAGGTAAAAGCGTGTTGAATATGTTTTGTTACACAGGAGGTTTTTCTGTTTACGCGATGCGGGGAGGAGCGAAGCTGGTGCATTCGGTTGATAGCTCTGCCAAAGCCATTGAGCTTACCGATAAAAATATGGAGTTAAACTTTCCCGGAGATCTCCGTCATGCTTCTTTTGCAGAAGACGCTTTCCGTTACCTGAACGCCAACAAAAACCAATATGATTTAATTATCTTGGATCCGCCAGCATTTGCCAAACATCGGGATGCCGTGAGAAACGCCCTGAAGGGTTACAAGCGACTCAATGCAAAAGGTATTGAACAGGTAAAACCGGGTGGTGTAATTTTTACATTCTCCTGTTCGCAGGTGATCAGTAAAGAGCAGTTCCGGTTGGCTGTGTTCAGCGCTGCAGCCGAAACCGGCCGGAATGTCCGGATATTGCATCAGTTGACACAGCCGGCAGATCATCCGGTTAATATCTATCATCCGGAAGGAGAGTATCTGAAGGGATTGGCGTTGTATGTAGAGTGATTTGTTATCTATGTCATTAGACCTGTCAGGTTTTTAAAACCTGACAGGTCTGAAAGAAATAATTTTATTGCCCCAAAAACCTGTTTCTTAGCATAATTTAAGAAAGTTTTTTTGTGGTTTGAAAACAAATCCATATATTTGCAACCCTAACAATATTTTTAAACACTCAAAATTCAATTGCCTATAGCATAAAATTACGCTTATATCCCAAAATTAAGCAGTAATGAAAACACTGAATCAATTAACCGATGATATTCTGGTTAAGTTATATGAGGAAGGAAACAATGCGGCATTTGAAGTTTTACTAACGCGTTACAAATCAAAGGTATATTATTACATCTACCAGATTGTTCGTGATAAGGAACTCACCGAGGACATATTTCAGGATACGTTCATAAAAGCCGTTATGACTATTCAGCAGGGACGCTACTTTGAAAGTGGTAAGTTTCTGGGCTGGATCAACCGGATTGCACATAATCTTATCATCGATCACTTCAGAAAGGAGAAGAACGAAAATACCATTTCTGCTGATGGTTACGATTACGATATTATTAACAACGCCAATCTTGCCGATTTAAGTATTGAAGATATCCTGTCGAACGAACAGGTGCTTCGTGATGTGGTGAAAATGGTGGATTACCTTCCACCTGTTCAACAGGAGGTTGTCCGTATGCGTTTTTTTGAGGATTTAAGTTTCAAGGAAATAGCTGAAAAAACGGATGTTAGTATCAATACTGCCTTAGGCAGAATGCGTTATGCCTTGCTGAATATGCGCAAGTTGGCTACCGAAAATAATGTTTATTTGGAAATAAGATAAAATCTTTCTATTTTTGTCGCTGCATTGGTTCGTTGATGTTTTGTAACTGAGACGAGTAATAGGGAATCAGGTGAAAGTCCTGAACAGTCCCGCTGCTGTAAGCTCTAAGTCCCTCAAAACTTCCCCGAAGGGGAGGCTAAGAAAGGGAAAACGTATTGAACAACACTTTTGCCACTGGCTCTTGTACCCCTCTTTTGGAGGGTTTAAGGGAGGCCGGGAAGGCGTTCAAAACGGGAGTAAGTCAGAAGACCTGCCCATGCAAGTTATGTTTTAGAGCTTTCGAGGATAGAGCCAAAACCAATATTGCATCTCACCTTGCTTTGTTGATTTTCTTTTCTTGCAAGCTATTTGGTTATAAATTAAACAAATAGATTGTAAATTTATGTCTGATTCCCGGGTTGAAATATTGCTGACCGGTTTGTGTTGTGCCCTGTTCTGCTGGTTACAACCGCATGATATACATGCCGTTGAGAAGTTGGATACCACCAAAACTTACCGGATCGGAGAGGTTACCGTCACAGAGCAGTATCGCAAAGCGGAAATCAGGACTACTGCGCCTTTTCAGACTTTATCAGCCAAACAGCTTAGTAAACTAAATGCCCTGCAGGTGTCAGATGCAATCAGGCATTTTTCAGGGGTGTCGTTGCGTGATTACGGCGGTATCGGTGGTTTGAAGACTGTTTCGGTACGGAGTCTCGGAGCAACCCACACAGCGGTGAGTTACGATGGCATAACGTTGACCGATTGCCAGACCGGGCAAATTGATATTGGCCGTTTTTCGCTCGATAACGTGGAGATGATTGCATTGAATAACGGTCAGAGTGACCAGATTTTTCAACCTGCCCGTATGTTTGCTTCAGCTGCATTACTCCAGATTCGTACAGTTACCCCACGGTTTGAAGATAAGAAAACATGGCAGGGTAAGGTTGGCCTTAAAAGCGGTTCATTCGGACTTTTCAATCCGGCTTTCCGCCTGCAACACAAAATCAATCGGATGTTTTCTGCTGATTTAAGTGGAGAATGGCTGGCGGCTCATGGACAGTACCCCTATTTGCTGGATTACAGCTATCTCGGTTCAGGTCTGACATCAAAAGAAATCAGAAAAAATACGGATGTGAGTAACCTGCGACTTGAAACTACGTTGTATGCGAATCTCACGGAAAGGGAGTCTGCTTATCTGAAAGCTTATCTTTATACCTCAGAAAGGGGATTGCCGGGCGCAACGATTTTATATAATACCGATAATTTTTCATCTCAGCGGATGGAGGACAGGACATTTTTCGTGCAGGGACATTATGAGAAAGATTTGTCAGATCTTTTTTCGATGCAGCTGAATGCCAAATACCACCATGGTTATATGCACTATTCCGACACCACTTATTTGAATGAATTGGGACGGATGGAGAGTTTTTTCCGCCAGAACGAGTATTATGGTTCTGTTGCCATGCTTTACCATGCTTCCCGGAATTTGTCTTTTTCATTTGCTGCGGATGGTTTTGTCAATCAGATGCTGGCCCGATTTGAAACGCCGGAACTGAGTGATGCTTTTGCCAAACCTGTACGAAATAGTCTGCTTTCTGTGCTGGCGGCTAAGTTTGTGACAGACGAATTGCTGGCAACGGCGAGTTTGCTATCAACAATGGTCAATGATAAAGTACAGGTGGGAGAAGCCCCGGACAGTCACCGACGATTATCACCCTACCTAAGTGTGGCTTATAAGCCTTTCGCCGACCAGGATATCAGGGTTCGTTTTTTCTACAAAAATATTTTTCGTTTGCCGAGTTTCAACGATTTGTATTATGCCCGCACGGGTAATGTCGGCTTACAGCCGGAAACCACTGATCAATTGAACGCGGGACTTACTTACGCGTTGAGTCTGGCTGATTGGATGCCTTTGTTTTCTGTGACTGTAGATGCCTATCGCAACTACGTAAAAGATAAAATTGTGGCTTTGCCGACAAAAAATATCTTTATCTGGAGTATGGTGAATCTGGGTAAGGTGCAGGTTGACGGTCTTGATTTGACGGTTGAAACAAACCTGTCTGTAAATGATAAAATAGCTGTCTTGCTGGGTGGTACATACACTTATCAGCGGGCGTTGGATGTGACAATGCCGGGGAGTAATACTTACGGGCATCAAATCCCATATACGCCACGAGTTTCAGGTTCAGGGAGATTGGGTGTTGAAACTCCCTGGGTGAATGTTTCGTATTCCTTGTTGTGGTCAGGTGCACGCTATGCTGGTTACCAGAATTATACTGAAAATCGCTTGCCGGGTTATGCCGATCACGGAATTTCCGCTTCGCGGGATGTTAAATTGAAGCGTTGTGTTTTGTCCTTACAAGTGGAAGCCTTGAATTTACTGGATGAAAACTATGCCGTGGTGAAGTGGTTTCCGATGCCGGGGAGGTCATATAGGACAATAGTTAGTTTAAGTTTTTAGTATTCAGCTACATTTGGATATATTGGCATTAGACCTGTCAGGTTTTAAAAACCTGACAGGTCTTGAATAGAATAAAGGTATTATTATATCAGCAAGAATGATTAAATATATTTTACATATTTCAGTTTTAACGCTCATCATCCTCATTGCATCCTGCGATGATATGCACGACAAACTGCGAACAGAGGATGATCTGCCTGTGACTGAAGCAACACGGATTTTTGTGCTTTCGGAAGGTCTGATCAATCTGAACAACAGCAGTCTGGCCATGTATGACTTCAGTGTCGGAGCAAAATCTTCCGATTATTTTCTAACTGCGAATAAGCGCGGACTTGGCGATACCGCGAACGACATGGGACTGTATGGTTCAAAACTCTATGTAGTGGTGAATGTATCGAGTCAGATTGAAGTGCTGGATGCCGGAACCGGACTGTCGTTGAAACAAATTCCACTTTTTAATGGTCAGGGAATGGCACGACAACCACGCTACATTGATTTTCACAGAGGCAAAGCATACGTTTGTTCTTTCGATGGCACGGTAGCAAAAATTGACACCACAACCCTTCAGATTGAAGGTTTGGTAAATTGTGGGAGAAATCCGGATGGTATCTGTATTGCAAATGGTAAAATTTACGTTTCCAATTCTGGCGGATTGAATTTTCCAAACTATGATAATACCGTTTCAGTTATTGATATTGCCTCTTTTCAGGAAATAAAGCAAATCTCCGTCGGGATCAATCCGTATAAGATTAAGGCTGATAGCGAAGGTGATGTGTATGTGGTAACGCGTGGTAACTATGGCAGTACAGCCTACCGCTTTCATCGCATCAGCTCGGTGACCGATGAAGTGGTACAGGATTTCGAAGATTTCAGTTTGCTGAATTTCACCATTCTCAACGACACGGCATACATGTATCATTACGATTATAGTACCGGTCGGAATCAAATTATGACTTTCGATTGTAAAACGGAAACTTTGATTACCGACCGGTTTATAACAGATGGTACCACATTAACCACTCCATTTGGTATTGATGTCAATCCGATCAACGGAGATGTTTATATCACCGATGGGAAATCCTATCTGACCTGGGGAGATGTGTTGTGTTTCAAACAATCGGGGCAGTTAAGGTTCAGGCTAAATGAGGTAGGGCTAAATCCGAATAAGGTCGTGTTTCGTTGAGCCCATTAAAATGTCAGATTGCTGAACTTGAGCGAAATGAACACGGTTCGCGGAATCGATGGTCCGTATACATATCCTGCATCACGCAAGGGTCCGACATCCAAATCCTTTTGATAGCTGTTGAAAATATTTTTTACTCCACCACTAAGTTGTAAACTGATTCCATTCAGCTTCAAGTCGTATGTAGCCTTCAGATTTACATCCATAAATTCCGGCGTGGTTTCAAGTCGGTCTGTTGCGATGTAGCCTGCGAAATGCGGAGCCAGCATACTGCCGGTGTAAGTCCCTGTAGCGTTAATCAACAGTTTGCGGGTAAGATTTGCCGACAGTGAAAAATATCCGTAGTTGTTCGGCGTGCGCAGCATACGTCTTTCCGGTGCAACATTGATATCGTCAGACCATTGTTCGGGTTCGTTGTATAAACTCTGTTGTAGTGTGTAGCCAAACTGAAACTGAAGCCTGGTAGATGGGGCAATTTTACCTTCAAAATTGACTCCACTTACCTGACCACCAGAACCATTCTGGCGCTCCACGATGATGTGCCCATTGGGACTCAGACCAGTTTCTGTCAGGATGAAGATGTCATTGATGCGGGTGTAGAAACCTTCAGCGAGCAGGTTAACTTCCGTGTTTCCCAACTTGAAATAATAATCTAATGAAGTGCTCAGACTATGAGAGTATTCCGGACGCAGGTCGTCAGCTATCTCGATAAGTTTCATTACACCGCCGGCAGCATCTAAATGCAAATCTTCCTCGAAAGCTTGTGGTGCACGGAACCCGGCTGCATAAGAGCCCCGCCAGTTAAGATCAGGAGTGAAATTATATTTCAGGGTGACGCGTGGACTGAAAACTGCTTTGTCGAGCAGGTTGTGTTTGTCAAGTCGTCCACCCAACAAAATATTCATATCTTTGTTTTTCCACTCGTTCTGAAGAAAAAATCCTGCCACACGGGTGGTTTGTTTGATGTCTCTGCCGTATCCCGGCATCCTGTCGTGTAGATCATCATATTGATACTCCGAACCAACAGTCAACTCAGATGGCATAAAAAGTAAATTTTGGAAATTATATACGTATTGCGCACCGGTTACTGAAGTCAGGTTGTCGGTATTGCCATACGCATCGGGATTCTGACCTGCGCCGTAATAGCTCTGACGAAGTACTTGTTGCAGCGAAGTGTAAACGTTCAGCTTTTGTTTGGCATCGGGACTGTACCAGTTGTAAGCAATACCACCACCATTGGTTTCGTGTTCCACCTGTTCGGTAATGTCGGTTTGATGCGGTTGCAAGTGAAAATCA
Organism: Bacteroidota bacterium; assembly: GCA_022708505.1. Taxonomy (GTDB): domain Bacteria; phylum Bacteroidota; class Bacteroidia; order Bacteroidales; family Paludibacteraceae; genus Paludibacter. The sequence continues at coordinate 2,264 of JAKIYP010000012.1, read as the reverse complement.
TTGCCGCCGCGTCTGAATTCATGGATGTTATGGTATTCCAGTGTCAGTTTGCTTTGTGAACTAAGTCGGTAATACGAACGCATTCCCATGGTGTGGTTCAGTAGTTTGGTTACTTCTGAGAAGCCATCGTTGTTGTGGTCATACGGCAGGCGGTTGCGATATGAACCGTATAAATACATGCCGGCTTTGTTGTCGTCGCTCACCATGGAGGAATTCAGGTTGATGGCATTGTCGGACGCTGTTCCGCCAATTCTTTCGTAATTGTAACCGGCCGTAAATGAGTTGTTGAGTGCTTCTTTAGTTATAATATTGATGGTGCCGGCAATGGCATTAGAGCCATACAAAGCCGAGCCTCCGCCACGCACTACCTCAACCCTTTCTATCATGTTTACCGGAATTTGTTCCAAACCATAAACGCCCGACAAAGCGCTGAAAATCGGACGGCTGTCGATAAGGATTTGGGAGTAAGGTCCCTCTAAGCCGTTGATACGTACCTGGGTGAATCCGCAGTTGTTGCAGTTGTTTTCCACGCGCAGGCCGGGTTGAAAGTTGAGCCCGTCGGCAATGCAAACAGAGTTGGTCGCAGCGAATATCTTCGGACTCACAACTCCTACTACTACAGAAGCCTCTCTGCGGTTTGTTTCGTTGCGGTTGGCGCTGACCACCACTTCATTTAAGGACAAAGAGCTTTCTTCTGTCAGAAAATTCACCTCAATCGTTTTTCCCGATTCCAGTACGACTTCTTTTTCAACTGACTTATATCCGACTCCGCTTACCTTTAGCGTGTAAGTGCCGGTTGGCAGGTTCTTTAGATAGTAATGTCCTGTTGCGTCGGTGGTGGTGCCGATCACTGTGTTGTTGATAGTTATGTTGATGTAGGGAATGTGCTCCCCTGTTTTTGAATCTTTTACGTCTCCCACAATATTGGAGTCGGTTTTTCTTTGCCCGTAAGATGTCAGGCTGAATAATGCTATAGCGAAAAATAATAAGTATTTCATATATAATTTTTTTGAACCACAAAAGGCACAAAAGAAGACAAAAGGAATCACAAAAGAAAGTGCAGATTAATACTGGAGCCCTTTTGTCGCAAGATGACACTTTTGTGCCTTTTGTGGTTATTTGTTATTTGAAAAGCAAGAAAGAAGTTAATAAAAATAACATGTTAGAATTTCTCAGCAGGCTGGAGGTGCGCGTAACCGGAGATGTAGCGCCGGTGTAAGCTGAGGGATTTGTGGTAATTCTGCGGTTTTGATTGTAGATAATCTGAAAACCGGTACAGGGATTTCCGGAAAATCAAGTTCGTCGGTCAGATTGATTGTATTGAATGTATCAATCAGCTGAAGTTGGCTGTTCGTGTGGGTATGCGATGCAACCGGTACGCCTTTATCAGTCTTTAATCCAAAGAAGTGCGAGTGACAATACAACCTGCCGTCCACCTCGTGGGTATGGTAGAACATGGTTGAATTACTGTAGTGTCCGATGAAGAACAACAGCAATGCAATCTGCAGGAATCGTATTATATGGGAATCGTGACTGTGCATTTACGGTCGCAAAATAATTATTTACTGCTAAACAGCAAATAGCCGGGAAAAGTTCATTATTTTCTTTTACTATTAAAGAAATAACATGATATTAGACCTGCCAGGTTTCTAAAACCTGACAGGTCTGGAATGACGGATTATGTTTTTGGAAAATATTTCTATGTTTTGAAAATCTTAATAATCAGAAAATCAATTGTGTAAAAAATAAAATGGAAAACAATACCTCGAAGATAAAAAATATTATTTTCTTCTTTGTTTCTTCTTCAGCATAAAAATCCTATATTTGCATCGCATACGGTTCCGGATAAAACCGGATTAAAAGGGAATCCCGTGAAAATCGGGAGCTATCCCCGTAGCTGTAAGTTCCCCGGAGGAAAGCTTGAGTTTTCTTCCGGAAATAGGGTGGAGAACAACCCCTGCCACTGGTAAATTACCGGGAAGGCCGTTCGAAACCGGAACAAGTCAGAAGACCTGCCGCATGTCATTGATTCGTAGCTTTCGGGAGAAAAGCGAAGGATTCTGTGGCTGCTTTGTTGCGGAATAATTTCCCTATTTCCCCGAAAATTATAATCTCGTTGAAAACGGTGTCTCATAAGCGCCCAACTGCTGCGTTGCTTTCGATATGAGTGCTCGGTCACGTACTTTAGTACGCTCCCTCTCCCTCAATCTCAGCGCCTTGCATTTGAACACTTCTGAAACACCTTGGCTGTTTCTCGCATGAAA
>JAKIYP010000141.1 GCA_022708505.1 Bacteroidota bacterium | reverse complement strand
TTAAGGAGGTTCATCAGAAACACCCTATTGAAGCTGATTTTAAGATATTTGAAGACTGGGATGATTTCCTGATTTTATCGAGGGAAATTAAATCGGATGATAACCTGATTGTTGTTTTAAGCAGAGATAAATCCTTGTCTTACCACAGCAATATGGAAAAAATACCGGCTTACCTGAAGAAATACTTCCATCCCAATAGTTTCATTCTTATCTATCCGATGCAAGCCGGTGTAATTGACTTTGACAATGAGAATTACATCAACCCGTCCTTACTGGAACCCATTGAGAAATTAGATGAAATTGGAAAAACGATTGCCCGGCTGTTCCGTAAGAAATAAATTTACAGGTATTTAGCCAATTCCGGAAGTTTGATTCTACCCTCATAGATGGCTTTGCCGGTGATAACAGCCGGCACCTTGTTCTCTATCAGCATTTCGATGTCGCGGATAGAGCTGACCCCGCCACTGGCGATGAGGTACATGGTTGGTTCCTGCGCCAACATCTTTTTATATAAATCGGTTGCTGGTCCCGAAAGCATACCATCTTTACTGATGTCGGTACAGATTACTTTGGAAATGCCTTTGCCCATGTAGTTTTGAATGAAAGGTATCAATTCGAGGTCGGTCGTTTCAATCCAGCCGCCGACAGCAATCTTTTCGTCTTTCACATCGGCGCCTAAGATAATTTTCTCTCCTCCGAATTTTTCAATCCAGGATGCAAAAACCTCCGGATTCTTCACGGCGATGCTTCCACCTGTAACCATCGAAGCACCACATTCGAAGGCAATCCGCAAATCATCGTCCGATTTCAATCCACCGCCAAAGTCGATGATGAGATTGGTCTTGGAAGCAATAGTTTCCAGCACTTTGTGGTTCACGATGTGATGTGCTTTTGCGCCATCAAGATCAACTAAATGCAACCGGCGAATGCCTGCATCTGCAAACATCTTAGCCACTTCCAGTGGATTTTCGTTGTAGATGGTCTTTTGCTGATAATCACCTTGTGATAAACGCACGCACTTACCATCGATTAAATCGATAGCGGGAATTATTTCAATCATTCAATAATGTTTTCAAATAGGATTTAAGAATACGATTACCTGTTGAATTTTACATAATTGGGAGGAGTCGGCACATAAGAATCATCATCCCACAACTGACTGGTAATCATCAAATCAGCGCTAAAGCGATTACAGGCAATAGGTATATTGTGTACACGGCACTGGCGCAATAACATCTGGATATCGGCTTCGTGTGGCTGCGCATTCAGGTCATCGATCAGGAACACGCACAGATTTACTTTTTTCTGTACAACCAGTGCTGCAATTTCAGCATCCCCACCCATGGGTCCCGAATTTACACAGCTAATGTCCGCATCAATTCCTTTTTCTTCAAAAGCTTTCAGAATCAGGCTTCCGGTAGTTCCGGTACAAACCAGTTTATGTTTTGATAACATGGAGGCATTGTAAACTGCCCATTCAACCATATCTGCTTTGCGCTGATCGTGCGCTACTAACGCGATTGTAAGTTGTTTATTCATACGATTAAATTAGTTCATGTTCGTTTCATATCTTTATTTTAGTGCGGTACAAATTTACTGAAAAACGGAGAACTTTCAAACATTAGTTCAACAATCTTGTTTAATAAAAAAAGATAAGGCATGTGATTATGAAAAAAATTAAGAAAGGCGATAAAGTTGTAATCATGGGAGGCGGTTTTGCCGGGTTACAGCTGGCAAAGACCCTGCGCAAAGCAGATTTAAAGGTATTACTTGTAGACAAACAAAATCACCATCAGTTTCAACCTTTGTTTTATCAGGTCGCCAGCGGCAGGCTGGAACCCTCCAGTATTTCCTTCCCTTTCCGGAAGATTTTTCAAAAAAACAAGAATATTGATTTCAGGATGACCGATATACGCCGGATTATTCCTGAAGAAAACAAACTGGTTACCAGTTACGACCGGACAATTACCTATGATCACTTAGTGATTGCAACCGGCTGTAAAACAAACTTTTTCGGGAATGAAGAAATTAAAAACAATTCCTTTTCGATGAAGACAACGCAGGATTCGATTGATATCCGTAATAAAATACTGTTTAGCTTCGAAAAAGAAATTTTTGCCCGTCCTGAGGACAAACAGGCCTGGATGAACATCATCATTGTAGGCGCGGGGCCAACAGGAGTTGAATTATCGGGAGCATTTGCCGAATTAAAAAACGATGTCTTTCCAAAAGATTATCACAATGTGGATTTTTCAAAATTCAACATCATATTGGTTGAAGGGAGTAAAAACACGCTGAACAACATGGGTGAATCATCCCGAACAGCATCCCGCGAATATTTAGAGAAACTGGGAGTTATCGTGAAGACAGAAACCATACTCAAAAGTTTTGATGGCAAGGTGGCAATTCTGAGCAACGGAGAAGAAATTCCTTCGAAGAATGTTATCTGGGCTGCCGGTGTGACCGGAAATGTGATAGAAGGACTTGATCAGGCACAACTTGTACACAACCGCTATGTGGTTGACCGTTTGAACAAACTTGAGAACTACGATAACATTTATGCGATCGGGGATGTTGCCTATATGGAGACCCCACTCTATCCGAAAGCTCATCCTCAGGTGGCCAACGTAGCTATCAACCAGGCAAAAAACCTCGGTAAAAACATACTTTCCATGCTGAAGGATGAAAACGCGACA
>JAKIYP010000140.1 GCA_022708505.1 Bacteroidota bacterium | reverse complement strand
CATACCACTCTAAATCTAAATCGACATGACATTATTGGCAATCAGCGAATTTGAACAGATTGTATTATACTCCGTTATTGGAGTGACAGTAGTTTTCTGTGCACTAATCATCTTGGTTATTGCATTTAAAATTATGGGCAATCTAAGTAAAAAATCAATCAAATCAAAGAAAAAACAAAACCAGGAATCAACAATAGAAATTGTTGATGAAAGAGAATTGACAGGACAGGAAATTGCCGCCATTTCAATGGCTTTGCATCTGTTTCTAAACGACATTCATGATGAAGAAAGTAATGTAATCACGATTAAGCGGATAGAAAGACGTTATTCCCCCTGGAGTTCAAAAATATATGGTTTAACAAATTTAATTCGATAAAATAAATGAAAAAATTTAATTTCACTATAAATGGAGATGACTTTGCGGTTAGAGTCAAAAAAATTGAAGGGGATATCGCCGATATTGAAGTGAATGGAACTCCCTATTCAGTGAAAATCCATCAGGAAATAAAAACAACAAAAACTCCGGTCGTACTGGTTCGCAAAGATGTACAAACCAAACAGGGTGACGACAGGGCAAAAGAAAACCTGAAACCGGTTTCCGAAAGCAAACGACCCAGCGCTAAAGCAATCAAATCGCCGCTGCCCGGCAAGATTGTGAAAGTAAATGTTACTGTTGGAGAAACATTCAGGGAAGGTGATATATTATTGGTCATGGAATCAATGAAAATGGAGAATAATATTTTAGCAGAACGTTCAGGTAAAGTAGTTAAAATATGTGCCCCTGTAGGCCACACTGTTTTACAGGATGAAGTGCTATTTGAAATTGAATAAGATATGAGAAATAATATAAAGAATATCACTATTTTATTTGTTTTGATAGCTCTTTTCGTTCCCTTCAATGTATTCGGACAAGACGCTGCAGGACAAAATGCACTTTTTGAGGGTTTAGAGAAGTTTTGGCACAGTACAGGTTTTGCCAACTTTCAGTTTAAGTATCTGGCCATGATTCTGGTCGGCGTAGTTTTCATCATTTTGGCCGTTAAGAAGGGGTGGGAACCTTTATTGCTTATTCCCATCGGTTTTGGAATGATCATTGGGAATATTCCTTTACCCATCGGAAGTGATGAGGGGATTGGAATTTATGATGAAGGTTCGGTATTGAACATATTGTACAGTGGTGTAATTGACGGATGGTATCCACCGTTGGTATTTTTGGGGATTGGAGCCATGACTGACTTTTCATCCTTGATTTCAAACCCGAAATTAATGTTGTTAGGGGCTGCCGCTCAAACAGGTATTTTTATTACCTTTTTCGGGGCATACGCACTGGGATTCACTCCTGAACAAGCAGGTGCAATCGGTATAATTGGTGGAGCCGATGGTCCGACGGCCATTTTCCTAACGTCGAAACTGGCTCCTGAACTGATCGGAACCATTGCTGTTGCCGCATATTCCTATATGGCGCTGGTACCGCTTATTCAACCTCCGGTAATGAATTTGCTGACAACAAAGAAAGAAAAGTTAATCCGGATGAAGCCACCCAGACCGGTTTCGAAAACAGAGAAAATTGCTTTCCCTATCATCGGAATGGTGCTGACCACTTTCATTGCCCCAAGTGCATTACCCTTGTTAGGTATGTTGTTTTTAGGAAACCTCCTGAAAGAATCCACTGTAACAGAGCGATTAGCTGAAACTGCAAGATTTGCATTAATCAACTCGATAACAATTCTGCTGGGATTAACAGTAGGAGCGTCTACACAAGCCGACAGATTCATCACCCTCGATTCGCTGAAAATTTTCGGGCTAGGGGCGCTTTCATTTGTTGTTGCAACTGCTTCGGGCGTATTATTTGCAAAGCTGTTAAATGTATTTCTGAAAGAAGGTAACAAAATCAACCCGCTTATTGGTTCTGCGGGAGTATCAGCAGTTCCGGCTGCCGCCCGGGTTTCTCAGGAGCAGGGTCTTAAAGCAGACAAAACCAATCACCTGCTGATGCATGCCATGGCGCCCAATGTTGCCGGTGTTATCGGCTCTGCTGTGGCTGCGGGTATTTTGCTTAATATGTTAACATAAGCTCTGGTTATCGCTCATCACATAAGAAAGTCTGCAACATCACTTGCAGACTTTTTTTGTTTTTTTAAACTTAATGTGGTTGCTTTTATGACCGATTTTACGGATATTTGCAGACACGGATTCACTCCTCAAAAATAAAAAATGCAACAGAAAAATTCACCATTCATTATTCACTATGTGTTATTCGCTTTGAGACGTACGGCAGTGCGTCTCTACTAACCACTAACAATTAACCACTATTAACTATGTCATCCTCTCCTATTTATGATCTGGCACAAGGATTTGCCCTGCAAACCAACAAACACATCTTTCTGACCGGAAAAGCCGGAACCGGAAAAACGACCTTTCTACATAATCTAAAGAAACAAACTGCCAAACAAACAGCCATAGTGGCTCCAACCGGTGTAGCAGCTATCAATGCCGGCGGAGTTACGATGCATTCGTTTTTTCAGCTTCCGTTTACTCCCTTTATTCCAACCGCTGAAGGAAAGAAAGACCTGATCGAAAAAAGCAAGATGCGCTCTTTCAAACGTAAAATCCTGCAGGAACTGGAATTACTGATCATCGATGAAATCAGCATGGTGAGAGCAGACACACTGGATGCTATTGATACCATCCTGCGGCAGTTCA
>JAKIYP010000060.1 GCA_022708505.1 Bacteroidota bacterium | reverse complement strand
TCCGAGCAGGAATTGTTCATTCAGATTGGTTGTTTCAGGATCGTCGGGATATTCCAGCAACAAAGCACGGATAAGCGGCAGGCCGGTATCATAAGCCTCACGGGCTGTGGTGTAGAAGTAGGGATGTAGTTTATATTTCAGTTCGATGGCTTCTCTGCTTAATTTTTCGGCTTCTTCTCCGAATGTCCAGGGTTCAGCGGCATTATTTCCTTCGTGATGGGCACGACTCAGGGGGTTGAAAACGCCGAACTGCATCCAGCGAACGTAAAGTTCTGCCATAGCTTCACGGTCGGTAATGTCGCCGCAGTAGCCCGATATGTCGGTTGTCCAGAAGGGAATAAGTCCCATGCCGGCCGATTGTGCCAACGGTAGCTGGGCAGCCAGTAAATTCCAGCCGGCGCTCACATCATTCCCGTTTCCCGAGTCACCCGACCAACCGAAGGTGTAGCGTTGCATACCTGCGTAAGCAGCCCGTGTCATATGGAATACCCGTTTCCCCGGATTCTTTTTTTCGAACTGTTCCGTTACCACTTTGTCCCATGTCAGTCCGTATACATTGTGTATTTCATTGTGCATGCCTGCATGGTGTTGCATGAATAATCTATCAATATCCTCTTCATTGCTCCATGCCGGTTCGCCCATGTCAGTCCAGAATCCTTTTACCCCGTCATCGAGCACCTTTTGTTGGTAATTGCCCCACCAATCAGCCACTTCAGGTTGGGTAAAATCAACCACACCGCAGTTGCCTCCCCATGGCCAGGGCATATCATAACTGGTTCCCGTGCGGATATCTTTAACAAAATATCCCAGCGAATCGGCTTCTTTCCATTGTCTGACATTGTTTTGCGAAATCACAGGGTCCTGCGATACAATCATTTTAAACCCCTGACTTGCCAGATCAGCCACCATGCCTGCCGGATTGCTGTAGTTTTCTTTTCTCCATTCAAAATCCTGCAAGTGCTGTGTCCAGCCAATATCCTGATAGATGATGTCGCAGGGAATCTGTCGTTTTCTGAATTCGGCAGCCACTTCCCGGGCAAGATCTTCTCTGGTGTACAAACCCCGGCATTGAGCAAAACCCAGTGCCCATGCAGGAGGCATGATAGGTTTACCTGTCAGATCGGTATATCGTTGGATAATTTTTTTATAAGTAGGGCCAAAGATGAAATAATACAGCATTTCGCCACCCGGAGTACTAAAGCTGTAATAATCATCAGATTTGCTACCGAAATCAAATTCGCTTTTAAAAGTATTGTCGAAAAATATTCCGTAACCATAATTACTCATGAAAAAAGGAATACTTTTATACAAAGGATCTTCGTTGACACCATAGCAGGGACGGTCGCTGTTCCACATCCTGAAAGTCTGGCCGCGACGGTTGAGCGATCCGCTTTTTTCTCCCAGGCCAAAGAATTGTTCATTGGGTCGGAGTGTTTTATAAGTTGTTTGCTTTTCCCCTTCTTTCATATATCCTTTTTGCTGATAATCTTCCAGCAGGAGTTTCTGATATTTATCGAAAATTCGCAATTGAAAAGGCGCTTTGTTGATACGAAGAATTAATTCGGAAGTATAAATTTCATAACTTCCCGCCAGTTCATTAACATTCAAATTTCCAACCGGCTCAACCGACTCATTTATTACGGCAAATGAAGGATTGTTTCGCTGAAAGGAGCCAACCTCATACCAGATTCTGATGATGCCGGGACTGACAAATTTCAGTGAGACGAGGATATCATTGTCGGTTGCGAAAACCACTTCATTTTGATTCGTCTGATGAGAATTGATATTGCCGGGCGTTTGAGCAGTAAACCTGACCGGAACGAGGGCGAATATAACTAATAACAACACAATCTTCTTCATACCTTCAATAATTAAAATTCAACAACAAGCATGTTCCAATACTGTAATTCGGGGAGCGTAAAGCTTACTTTGTCGCCCACTTGCTTATAATTCAGTGAGCGGGAAATACCACCTGCAACATCCGGAGAAGCTATCCATATTTTTTTCACCTGTTGCGTGAATGATAAGGATACTCTCGCATCCTTTACAACTACCGGTGGAGGTTGTACTCCTTCATTATCGCGCCATTCCAATGAAACAGCATTGGTCAGGTTGATAAGATGAATCACCTGTTTATCCGGAAATAATCTGCCAAAATAAGCAACTTTACCGGTGCGAGCTGGCCAGGGTTCAAGACCCAACTTGCTATCAATTGATTGTAAGGTAATCGTATTAAAATTTCCACCATCGCGCAGCAGGTTTTGATAAGCAGTCAGGAAATCATAATATTTGATTAAAGCCGTTTTCAGATCCTGCTTCATCTGAAGGTTATTATTGGGGAAATATTCTTTTCCCAACATGTGTTCTCCCAATTCAATGTGTGAGCCCCCGAAAGCAAAAATCACCGCATTCGTCATCAATACCGAAGCCGTATTGAAGTAACCTTTGTTATTGGCGAGATTGTAGTTCATATAGGCAGCCAGTACCGTGTTTTTTTGATGATTTGAAAGCACATTGTTTTGTTTAATGATGGTGGCCAAATCATTATAAGAGTCGTAAGGTCCCCAGACTTCAGTATACAGAAAAGAACTTGGTGCAGCTGCGATTCCTTGCTGACCGTACTGCGAAACAGCATTTAACACATTGACTTTACCTGGAATCGCATCCTGAACAGCCTCAATAAAAGGTTGATAGGTGTTTGCCAGATTCAGGTAATTGCCCTGATAAGTATAACGGGTGCCTCTGTTTCCAAGCTGATCCATGTGAAAACCATCAAAATCCAAAAACTGGTACACTTTCTTTGTTTCTTGGACGGCATAAGCCTGCCATTCAGCATTAGATGGGTCGAGCAAATAAATATTGCTTAGAAACGGCGAACTAAGAGGATGATAATCGCGGTTGATGTGCGTATTGTCGTTGAAAACATACCATTCCTTCTTTACACCGTCGTTCTCTGCATTTTCCCAGGCACCGTAAATCAGGTTATAAAACATCGAGCGTATATTACGTTTGTGTCCGCTTTTGATATACTTATCCACCGTGCTGAAATACACTTCTTTATTGCTGATTTCCCGCCAGCTTGTTGCCGGCACATCTCCGTTCATTGTAAGAGGTTGATGATGTTTACCAAGCCAGTCGTAATACTGCAAGCCATTGATATGGTATTTAGTCAGTTGATCAAGTACCTCATCAATCCTTTCTTGTGATAAATTTCCGAAATCTGTCAGAAAACCGTATCGGGGGAACTTAGTCCATTCTGATGAAACATCTATTCCTGTTGTTGCATGAATTCGCTCCACACCATTAATCACACTGTAAACCTCAGCCATATATCCCCTGAAATCAGTTGATGGTGGTGTCCATTGCCAGTTGGTTGCAGTTAATTCCGTTGTTTCAGTTACATTTCCCGAGTATTTATACCTTACTTTTGCACCTGAAGGCAATGAGACTGTTTCAAGCGAAAAGAGTACAGTTTCTCCGGGTTTGTAGGCTGCTTTATCAGTAGAAAGCAGCAGATTCTGAAAGTTGGGAGTTGCAGGATTTTCCGGTGCATCCGGGAACTCTTCAACAGTTCCCGGATTACAGCCTAAAAGGAATAAAGAGAGCAACAAAAACGATAAGATGTTTCTTCTCAACATAGATAATTATTGCATTTAACTTTCGTTACTATTGTTTCACAATGCTGATATCCAGCGTTTCCAGATTCGCGGTAATCACATAATCGCCGGCAGCCGTGATACTCCATTTTTCGTCATCCGAAGCACCTCCCTTGTGGCGGTACATTTTGGTGTCGCTGGTACGCATGTACATATCCTGCCCCCAGTCGCTGTTGCGGTTTACTGGGAACTTGAATTCACCTGCAACCATCGGACCTGTATAGGTAAATATGCATCCGTTGGTTGCGTCTTCAGTCAATTCTATTGCATCTCCGATGCTCCAACCGATAGGGGTAGCGCTTCCCACCATGTATAATTTCTCACGGTGAATGTTGATAGAAAGATCTAACAAATTCAGTGTGATAACATAAAATCCTTTCTTCGTGATGGTCCATTTTTCATCATCCGGATCTCCTCCTTTGTGCAGGTACATCTTAGTGTCCGATTCGCGCATGAACATATCCTGTCCCCAGTCGCTGTTGCGGTTTACCGGGAATTTGAAATCTCCGGCATTCATCACCCCGGTATAGGTAAAGATAAACGGATCGGTAGCACTCTGTACCAACTGAGTTGCATTGGAGATATCCCATCCATTGGGTGAAGCATCGCCTACCATATAAATTTCAGTGTAGGCAGGTAAATCAACCTTTTCGTATGTTATGGACAAATCGAGCAAACTCACGGTTACCTTGTAAACCGCAGCTTCCGTGATGCTGAATTGTTCATCCGGGTCAGCATTGTCTGAGCGTAAAACAATCTTTGTATCATCAGCGCCTTTATTATACGATGGCAGGAATTGTCCTTTTGTCGTGATAAATTTAAATGTTCCAACTCCTAAACCACCCTGATAGACAAAAACAGTCGGATCAGCCTGTGGTGTCAGTTCAAGGGCATTATCAGCGTTCCATCCGTTGGGTGAAGCACTTCCGATGATGTACAGGGTTTTGCTTACCGGTTGGTAGGGAGTAACACTGATGCTGATAACAGGAGATGTTTCTCCCGTTACCGGTGTGGTGTAGATGGTTGAGATAACGCGGGCTTCCAGATTCATTGCCGTTCCCGGTGTACCATTCCAGCGGGTAAGTAAAGAATCATTCAGTTCTCCAACAGTGAAACCTTTGCTATATTTTCCTTTTCCCATATCGAAACGGGCAGGATCGGCAAAATTATTTCCCTGTTTATCTACTTCCAGTACATACGAAATCGATGCACCGGTACCGTTATTGGTGCCAGTTGTCCAGGTTAATGTTAGTCCGGTATTGTTAATCTGCTTTTGATTAAGTTGTATAGTACTTTGCGAGGCAGTTACCGCCAGAGGTCCGGCTTTTATGTTATCGTCGGGATATTCTGTTTCACAAGAGCTCAGAATGCATATTCCGCCGAGTAGCAGAGCCGGCAATAATTTATAATATGATCTTATTTTTTTCATATCTAGATACTATTTAAGATTAATAGTCAGTGTTTTGAGATAAATTAGGATTTGCATCCCTTTCTTTTTGAGGTACAGGCAATAGTAAATGCTTAGTAGTCATGTTCGTTTTTCCGATTGAGTGAAGGAAATCGATGCCATACTGTCCGTCGTTCACACGAATTAAATCGAACCAGCGTTGTCCTTCGAAAGCCAACTCCATACGTCGTTCATGCAGGATTTTCATTCGGAGGTCCGATTGGTTGAGTCCGCTTACATTTCCCAATCCTGCTCTGGCACGAACTTTATTAAGTGTGGCATTATCATTTGAAGCCGGAAGTTGTGCATCGGTAGTTTTCCCCAGTTCGTTCAATGCTTCTGCTTTCATCAGCAGGACATCGGCATAACGCAATACCGGAAAGTTAAGAGGATTATTATCATAGGCATTAGCAACAGATTTTGCTACCAGGAATTTACGCAGGTTGTAACCCGTGTAGGAATATGATTTTTTATAATCCATACCATCGAATTTAGGACAGCCCTCGTACAGTACGGTAACATCTTTTCTCAAATCTCCAGCCTCATAAGCATTCACAAATTCCTGTGTCGGCTGATTCCATCCCCAGCCTCCTTCCACCATATTGGAACCACGGGGCCCGGTAAAGGTACTTAACCATGACGATTGGTTTTCGTTATCCCAAAAACCATAACCGGCATCTTTCACGTATTGCACTTCAAATAGCGATTCGATGCCATTTTCTTTGTTTGGGTCGAAATTGTCACCATAATTCTCGGCAAGCGCATAACCAAGCGCCTTCACTTCATCGCAGTAATCTGCGGCTTTCTGCCAGTTTCCAAGTGTGAGATAAACTTTTGCCAGCATGCCATAGGCAGCACCTTTTGAAGCACGTCCAATGTTGGCACCGGTGTATTGCTCGCGTGGCGGTAGCAATTCGGCAGCATCTTCCAAATCCCCAATAATCTGTTCATAAACAAGTGATTTAGCAGTTCTTGCAGGACGTAAGTCTCCTGACGGATCTACAGGCTCCAGCACCAGGGGAACATCACCGAAGAATCGTACCAGGATAAAATAGTAATGAGCGCGCAAGAAGTAAGCCTCACCCAATACCCGGTTTTTAATGTTATCGCTGATATCCATACCGGGTACATTTTTCAACACAAGATTAGCACGTAAGATTCCGGGCCATGGACCTCTCCATAAATCAAGTACGCCCTGATTGTCGGTTGCGGTAACAAAATTAGCCTGATCCTGCGTTTCAATACCGTCGGTTCCACCGGCAGCTCCTACAATGCTGTTGCCGGCCATAATGTCGGTAGTCCACATACGCATATTGTATAATTTCGGCCACTGAAGTGGTTGGTAAGCGCCATTTACTGCTGCGATAGCATCCGCTTCAGTAAGATAGAAGTTTTCAGTGTTTACTGAATCTTCAGGCGCTTTGTTCAGAAAATCCTCGCTGCAGGAAAATATGCCCAGCGTGATGATTGTCAGAAGAAAATATTTTGATAATTTCATAACTTTTTCTTTTTTATAGATTAAATACCAAGGTTAATGCCGACAGTAAATGTGCGGGTTACAGGATAGACATTATTATCGATGCCATTTACACCAACTTCAGGATCAAATCCACTGTAGTTGGTCAGCGTGAAGATATTCTGTCCGGAAATATAGACCCGTGCCGAACTAAGCTTAATTTTTCGAATGATTTGCACAGGCATGGTATAACCCAGCGTCACGTTTTTGATACGCAGATAGGAACCATCTTCTACAAAGCGATCCGATGGACGGGTATTTTTATTCGGGTCGTTGAATACAGCACGCGGAACACTATTGCTGCTCCCTTCTCCATTCCAGCGATTGAGCGTGGCGATGGTCTGATTTTGTGCCACTGCCATGGCTTCACTCCAGAAACGGTTGGCGTTTATAATTTGATTCCCTGCTACTCCCTGCAGGAAGATGCTTAAATCAAATCCTTTATAAGCAAAAGTGTTGTTCAGTGCAAAAATAACTGTAGGATTCGGATTCCCTAAATAAGTCCGGTCATCATCATTGATAACACCATCATTGTTCAAATCTTTGAAACGAATATCTCCCGCCGATGTTCTGTTGAAAGGATCGTTGCCGGGAACCTGAACGGCGTGGTTGTCCACTTCTTCCTGCGTTTGAAAAACGCCATCGGTTACGAATCCGTAGAAAGTATTTACCGGCAAACCGGCTTTAATCAATGCGAGATTATAGTTCAGACCAATACTTCCACTCGACATGGGGACTGTATCGTTGATGCTGATAATCTTGTTCTGATTCAGTGAGACATTGAAAGAAGTATTCCATTTCAGTTCTCCGGTCAGATTTCTTGAATTGATGGTGAGTTCTATCCCTTTATTTTGCATTTCACCTGCGTTGATTGATGGAACAAACACATCAGAGTAGCCGGTAGAAACAGGGACAACCATGGGTACCAACATTTTATCCGTGTTTTTCAGATAAGCGTCAATCGAAATATCCACTCTCTGATTCAACAATGATGCGTCGATACCGATATTACCTTGTTGCTGTCGTTCCCATTGCACGTATGGATTAGGCATAACAACCGGCACTACCGCAGATACAATGGTGTTATTAAAGTTGTATGCATAAGTGTTCAGAGAGGAAGCAAATGAATAATTTCCTATCTCCTGATTTCCGGTTACTCCGTAACCAGCACGTATTTTCACGTCATCCATGAAGTCAATGTCGCGCATAAAATCCTCTTCCGAAATTCGCCAGGCAGCAGAAGCTGAGGGGAAAGTCCCGAACTTATTGCCACTTCCGAACCGGGAAGAGCCGTCGCGACGGATGGTTGCGGTAATCAGATATTTGTCGGCATAACTGTAATTCACACGACCCATATACGATAATAATGCCCAGCTGGAAGTATTACCTCCATTAGTTGGTTGTTCAATTCCGTTGTCAAGTTGTTGTGTCGTTTCACTCGCAAATTTCTTAACCGAGGCATTGATATAATTATACCTGTTTTCCTGTGCACTGGTTCCTGCCATGAAATTCATGCGGTGGTCTCCGATGGTTTTTTCATAATTCAATGTATTGTCCCACAACCAGGTGATGTTTTTGTTGTATTGCTGGAATAAATAGGCCGAATTATTGGTACTGGTATCCCATTTGTAAGCCGGTGCCCAGGTGCGGGCATCCCAAAAGTTTGCCTGTAATCCGTAAGTTGATTTGAATTTAAGGTCTTTCAATAATTCCAGTTCAGCATAAACAGAGCCCATCAGGTTGTATCCTGAAGTCAGGTTTTCAACGGTAAGCGCTTTACCAACCGGATTTTCGATATCTCCATCGTATATAGGCTGTGCAACCGGGCCAGAATAACTTCCATCGGGGCGTGTTACCGGTTGTGTCGGTAATGCCAGCATGGCATTTTGAATGTTATAACTGCCGCTGGGCCTCAGGTCATGATTCAGCAGGATACTATTTCCTACTTTTAACCACGAATTTACTTTGCTGTCGGCGTTCACCTGCAGGGTAAAACGTTTGAACCCGGTGCCGATGACAATTCCATCCTGATTCAGAAAATTACCTGAAATGTAATAATTGGTTTTCTCGCCATTACCCGCGTAGGAAAGTGAGTAATTTTGCATGGGTGCAGTACGGAAGATTTCATCAAGCCAGTTAGTACCGACACCCAGACTTTCTGGATCCCAGAAAGCAGGATTGGGAACCTGTCCGCCATTGGTCAGCATTTCATTCTGAAGCTGAGCAAACTCGCCGGCATTAAGCATCTCTACAACATGTGTAGGTTGCTGCAAAGCATAGGAATAATTAAAGTTGACAGTTGACTTGCCTTTTGCTCCTGTACCCCGTTTGGTGGTCACGATAACAACTCCGTTGGCTCCCCTTGCGCCATAGATTGCAGTTGCAGAAGCATCTTTTAAAATCTGAAGCGATTCTACATCGTCCATATTCAACTGGTTTAAACCTCCGGAGACCGGAATTCCATCAATCACTACCAGCGGATTACTGTTGTTGATGGTGCCGGTGCCACGAACCCGGAAAGTTGCATCCGAGCCCGGAGTTCCCGAACTGATGACCTGAACACCTGCTGCACGACCCTGCATGGCATCGCTGATGCTGGGAACAGGCAATGACGTGAGCTCGTCTGATTTGATTACCGAAACCGATCCGGTGAGATCCTTTTTTCGCTGGGTTCCATAACCCACCACCACCACTTCTTCCAACTGTTCGGAGGTTTCAGTCATTACAATATTAACGGGAATGTTTTTTACGGCAACTTCCTGACTGGTATAGCCAACATAAGAAACCAGTAAAACGGGATTTGAGGAGGAGGATGTCAGGGTAAAACTCCCCGAGAAATCTGTAATTGTTCCGGAAGTGGTGCCTTTGAGTACCACACTTACTCCGATTAACGGATCGCCGTTCACATCTGCTACTTTTCCCGTAATCCTGACGGGATTTGACTGGGCTGTTAAAGCAGGAAGCGCCCATGTCATCAAACTACCTATCAGTAGTAAGTTGAGAAGAAATTTTTTCATGTTTAACTTCATGTTACATATATGTTTAAGATTAATTTATCGGGACTCGCTTTTTCCCGATACAAATATAGAAGGTATAATAATCCAAATAACCGGATGGAATGTTATAGTAGTGGATTTAAAACATACACAACTAATATTTGCTAATATTCAGCGAGTTATGTTGTTTCGGCAGGTGAAAAATAGTAGTGATTTTAGAAAAAATTGATCTTCTTTAGTTGTTTCCTAAACCAATTCTCATGACTTTTTCTTCAAACTCGTCACGATTTCCAAGGGCTTTGTTACGCATTTTAGTACGGTAATTATAGACGGTGGATAAAGAGCAACGCAAAAAATGAGATATTTTTACGCTGTCGGTTATACCCAGGCGAATTAATGCGAAAACGCGCAATTCGGTAGTCATCAGTTGTCCTTGTTTCAACTGAAAGCCCTCGTCATCAGCAAGGAGTTTGCTGAATTCTTCAACAAAATCGGGGAATAATTGCAGGAAAGTGATATCGAAGTTATGGTAGAAATCCTTCAGTTCGTCTTCAATTAGTTGATTTGATTTGATAAGGTGCATCATCTCTTCGGTTTTTCCCGTGCCGGCAAGTTTATTGAGTGAGCGGCGGTAATTATCTAATTTATCAATGTATTCCGAACACTGGTCCATGTAACGTCCAATATATTCTTCCTTGATAATATTACTCTCAGAAAGTGTTTCATTAGTTTCCTTCAGCTCTTTGTTGATACGGAACAGTTCATGGTTCAGTTCGTTCAGCTGCTCATTGGTTATCGAAAGATCTTTACGTGCTACAGCCAGTTTCTTCATCTGCCGGTAGATGAAGAAAATAGCTATCATCAGGGCAATAGATAAAAAGCTGATGATAAAAATAGTGATCATCATCAGTCGTTGTTTCGACAAAGTCTGATGTTGATATGCCTTGTCCACAATGGGCATAATTTCCGAGATTTCGATGGTTCGGAGTCGCGCGTTACAAAAAAGGGCATCTTCGAGCGAACGCCGCGAGTAGAGGTAGGCCCGATCGATATCGCCGTCCTCATAAAGCATAAAACTCAATAAACGAAGCGAAACATACTCTTTAGTTGCCGATTTCAGGTCGTGGATAGCCGAGATGGTAAGCCACTTTTTTTCTTCCTCACGCTCCTTCTTTCCCCGGTAGGCCATGGAAATGTTATAGGCAATCAGGGCCTTTTCGTGGATATTTTCTTCTTTAATCGTAGGATAATAGCTTTGCAACATCTGCAATGCTTCATCGAAATGTTTTTTCAGGATTAGCTGATCCGATTTCACCAGGATGTGCGGACTGGAAGTGGGAGGGTTGGCCGTTAATAAAGAATCCCGGTAGGCATCTGTCAGCAAATCGTAACGGACTTTTTCCTGAACAGATACTGCGTAATCAGCCATAAAACCGTAAACAGTGCGGTTGATGTGAAAGTAGTAAGCTTTCAGGTCAGGGTACTGTTGAATATCCACGGTTTCCAACAAGTCCACTGCTTCCTTATACATTCCCATGGTTCCCATGATGGAAGCTAAATTGAGTCGTGCATCGGTAATGTATCCCTTGTTATTCAATATTTCGGCAAGTTGCAGTTTTTTGCGGGCATAGACAAGCGCAGAGTCTGATTTATACGCACTGTACTCGTCGAATAATTTTCCTGAGATGTTAAATTGTTGCTCCAATGAATCGGAGTATTTCAATAATTCTTTTAAGGAAGATAGTTTTTCTTCTTTTTGATCGGAAAAAAACTGATGGTTCTCAACAACAGAATCCAGTTCGCTGATTAGCAACTCAATATTGTCGTTGGAAGCAAAGGCAAAAAGAGAGATCAGGAAAAGCAATATTGTGAATAACAGTTTCATACGTATTAAATTAAGAATCCGGAGATAAAAGGAATCAGTACAAAAATAGAAAAAACTCTCCAAATTGGAACCGGGGATATAATTGTTTATGAAATACAGACTATTCAGGAGATTATTTCGACCGACTCGCATAACGCTATTCGACCGGTTCGACTCGCTCTGTTCGACTGATTCGAATAGCCCGATTCGATTGATTCGAACAGAAGCATTCGAATCAATCGAAATAAACACTATAAATTGAACAGAATCTCTTCCGGTTTCTCGACAAATCTTTCCGCTCCTGCCTCTTCGAGTTCCTGACGAGGCCGGAAACCCCACAATACGCCTGTGAATTGAATATTGGCATTGATGGCTGTCTGCGCATCGATTCCAGAATCGCCGATGTACAGAGTTTCGCTTTTCAGAACCCCGGCTGTGTTCACGATTTCATTTAAAATATCCGGCGACGGTTTAACCGGGATACCATCACGCTGTCCGAGTACAGATGTAAAACTGATGTCGGGAAAGAATCGCTTTACCAAATCTACTGTTGCATCGTGCATCTTATTCGATGCCACACCGAGTTGATATCCCCCCTGCTGAAGTTTGGTCAATAATTCAGTTATGCCGGGATAGGGTTTGGTACAATCATCCGCGTGAAATAAATAATATTTCAGAAATTCATGTTTTACCATCGAAATGGCATCTGCGTTTTTGTGTTCTTCCGGCAGTGCCCGTTCGATTAGTTTATTAATCCCGTTGCCAACAAAAAAACGATATGTTGCCGTATCGTGCAATGGAAAATTGAATTGTTTCAACGCGTGGTTGGTCGCGTTTGCCAGGTCTTCGATGGTGTCTAATAAGGTACCATCCAAATCGAAAATAATTAATTTAATCATCCAATATACATTTTTATTGTTGTCCGGTAAACATTTTATAACATAGATTTCTCCCTTCGGTCGAAATGACAATCAAGAGTTTATCTTTTAGGGAGGGGTTAGCTGGCGGCTTAGCCGCCAGCTAACCCCTCCCTAGAATAAATTAATATAAAGAACTGTCATTCTGAGCATAGCGAAGAATCTAATATTTTTTATCGGACAATAGTTAAATCAACATGCAACAACCTTTTTTAATTTCACATAACACAAATAGGCCGATGTTTCATAACCCATCCTGTTCAGCAATATGGTGTAATTCTTCACCTGCTTTTGATAAGAAGGCAATTCGTGTTCACCGAACTTGTAATCGATCACGAGGGCTTT
>JAKIYP010000059.1 GCA_022708505.1 Bacteroidota bacterium | reverse complement strand
ACCAGTAGGTAAACCCAGCACAAAAGGTTTATCTGAATTCGCGTTTGCAGCATTGATTTTATCTGCAATGTAGCCGGCCGTCCATTTTGAAATCAGGTCGTAATTCTGCTGAATAATTAATCTCATAATTTTTTTTAGTTTTATTTATCACATTAGTCACATCAGTAATATAAGTATTTTTATTAAATCAAATGACCTTAGTTTACCTATCAGAACTATTATGATTAAATTTTTGTAATTAATTGATAAAATGTTTAATAAAATTTTAGAGCAACAAAGATACAATTTTTTTCAATAGAATAAAAGGCAAACAGGCGCTCCTATGCTGAAGCTTTTACCAATATCAGCGAGTTCTCCGGTTTTTAAATCTCTTTTGAAAACAACAATATTATCTGTTCGCTGATTTCCCACAAAAAGGTATTTCCCATCAGGCGTCAGGGCAAAATTACGTGGCCCGACTCCTCCGGTAGATACCTGTTGAACAAAACTTAATCTTCCATTTTTTTCGACGGTAAAGCAGGTTATGTCATTTGCGGTTCCCCGGTTGGATGCATACAGAAACTTCCCGTCGGGTGAAAGATGGATATCAGCTGCCCCGGTTTCAATACCGGATTTTATTACAACAGATGTTTCCTGAATTATTTTCAGCTTACCTTTTTTCATGGTCATTGCACTGATTGTTCCATCAATTTCCTGAAGCAGATACACATATTTCCCGTTTTTGCTTATAGTCAGATGTCTTGGACCGCTTCCCGCTTTCACCTGCACGCTGTCGAACACAACCAACGGCTGATGTTCAGACTTCCTGTCATATTTATAAACCATTATCAGGTCGGTTCCCAAATCACAGGAAAGCAGAAATTTTTGATCCGGTGTAAAAACAACCTGATGCGCATAAGGTTTGGTTTGTCGTTTGGGATGAATACTGCTGCCTGTATGTTGGAGCAACCGGATCAGATCAGACAAAGAACCATCTGTATTTCTCCGGAATACAGAAAGATTACCTCCGGAATAATTGGCGGTTACAACATGTTTGTCGGTCACAGCAACATGGCACGGACCTTTTCCCCCGGTCAGTGAACTATTCAAAAACCTGAAAGAACCGCTTTCCACATCAAAAGCAAATGCTCCTGCTTTACTTTCTGTACCGGATTCACTGATGGCATACACATGCTTTTTATCTGTTGTAAGTACCAGAAAACTGGGGTTGACAAGCTCTTTTGCAACTTGTATTGGTCTGAAAACACCCTTTTCCACATCAATTGCGTAACTGTAAATACCTTCACTGACCTTTGTATTTGTGTAAGTTCCAACCAACAAACGATATGTGCTATCATCTGCAACCAGCTGAAATATGGATAAAAACAAACACACACCTGTTAATAAAATATTTTTCATCCCTGCTAATGTTTACTTATATGACTTATATGGTTATTATAAATAGCATCAAAAATAAGCAAAATCATTTGTTGAAACAACTTATCTGTCTTGCGAGTTATAAATAATTTTCTCATCTTTGTTTCCCCTCTTAATATACAAGGAAATAAACTCATGTCCGGATTTTTATCTTTCATAAAAAAATCGATTAAAGTCATCCTGTGGACGATGGCCGGACTACTGTTTGTTATAATACTCCTTGTCGGTTTAATTCAGCTTCCATACATCCAAAACAAGGTACTTGATGCTGCCACTACTTATGTAAGTCATAAAACCAATACACGAGTGGAAATTGGTTATATCAGTATTGCCTTTCCATACTCCGTTGTTTTGAACGATGTTTATTTGGAAGATAATAAAAAGGATACACTGCTTTATGCCGGAAAAACCAGTCTGCACATCGGATACAAAGCTTTGTTCCATCAACGGCTGCACATCCGGGATTTTTTGTTACAGGATGTATATTTGAATGTTTACAATTCGGCTACTGATTCGCTGTTTAATTATCAATTCTTAATCGATGCTTTGAGTGATACAACTGCTGTTGAAACAGATACGACAAAAACAGCCGGGGTCTGGAATGTTTATGCCGAAAAACTCAGGTTAAAAAATATTCGCCTGCGCTATGCTGATCAATGGAATAAGCTGAAAGCTGCAACGCAGATACAGTTATTTGAACTGAAAAAAACAAATATCCAATTGGAAAATACGGCACTGGATATTGAAAACATCGTATTGAAGGTTGATAAGCTGCATTACCGGTCGGGAGAAGTCAAAACAGCTTCAAATCAGTTTAACCCTGATGATATCAGTCTTGCCAATATCGATTTGAAAGCACGCAATTTATCTTTTGCACCAGGTAAAACATCCGTCGAGATTCAGCAATTAACTGCCGATGAAAAGCAACAAATAGCCATTCGCAAGCTGAATGCTAACTTTTCAATGGATGAACAGACAATTAAGCTCGATAATTTCATTTTGCAGACAAATCAGTCATCCATACAAGCCCGGATATTGGTAAATTATCCGTCACCGGAAAGTCTTACCGACTCAATATCTAAACTTTGGGTAGACGCCCGTATTCGGCAAGCAAGTTTCAGCAAAAGAGAAATTAAATATTTAGCAGGGACAGCTCTTACTGACAAGATTGAACTGCCGGATCGCATCAATCTGAATATCAATTTCAAAGGTGGTTTACAAGCTTTTGATGCCTCTGTGAATTTAAAAAGTGATTTTGGCGATGCAAGTTTACTGGCAATCCTCAAAAACAACGAAAGATTCAAAGCCGATCTTGGTATCAGTCAATTTGAACTTGGAAAATTATTGAAAAACGAACAGCAATTCGGACCAATTAGTCTTACTGCTCAGGTAAAAGGCAAGGGAACAGACCTAAAAACAACGGCAATGAATTTTCAGGCAAATGTACCTCAACTATCCCTTAATCAATATGAGTACCAAAATCTTGCTTTAAACGGTAGTTTAATAAAGCAAATATTGGACGCCGGTATTCGCATGCAGGATGAAAACCTGAATGTGGATTTAAAAGCGCTGGCCAATCTGACTAAAGGAAAAGAGAGATTGCAGCTTGACATGAATCTCGAAAACATTGATTTCAATGCCTTAAAGTTGATGGAAGACAGTTTGCGGGTGAAGGCAAAATTCCAGGCAGACATAACCGGACAGGAACTTAAAAATCTTAATGGGAAATTGGATATCAGAGATTTAAGTATTATGCAAAACAACAAAACTTACTCCTTCGATTCAATTTTAGTTAAGGCTACTAAATTAACCGATCAAACGGAAGTAAAACTGAGAAGCGACATACTGGAAATGGATACTTATCTGGCATTTAAAAAAGATCATATCCGTTTGCATTTTAACCCCGATCATTTCTTATTGATGCAAAAGCACTGGAAATTCAATCCGGAACATTATATTCTGTTCGGTGAAAAGGGATTTATCATCCATGATTTGCAAATGCAACACGAAGAAGGCATACTCGGAATTACTTCAGTCAATGAAAGATACAAGGATGACATCCGGGTAACCATGCAACATTTCAGTCTGGATGAAATTTCCGGATTAATCAATCAGGAAAACAAACTCGTTGGAGGAATCCTGAATGGAAATGTGTTGTTGAAAATGCAGGAAGGATTTGGCATTGTTGCAGATGCCGGTATTGACAGCCTGATTCTGATGGACGTTCCCATTGGTAACCTCCGGATTATTGCCCAAAATCCGGTTGCCAGCCGTTTTGATATTCAGGCCGACATCAGCGGAGCTGATAATAATTTACAAGCCTCCGGTTTTTATGATACAGCAAAAGATAAAAACAATTTCCACCTGAAGGCCAATATAGCTT
The DNA here is from genome assembly GCA_022708505.1 of Bacteroidota bacterium. GTDB lineage: Bacteria > Bacteroidota > Bacteroidia > Bacteroidales > Paludibacteraceae > Paludibacter. Next base: position 8,982 of record JAKIYP010000059.1, on the reverse strand, counting down.
CACTTGGTATGAAAACCATCGAAGCTTTTGCAGCAGAGCAACTGCGTGCATCGTCAGGGCATGTAAGCGGACAGTTTGATGTTTCGGGTGACCTGAATAAACCGCTTATTAACGGCGAACTTTCATTTCATGAAGCAATAACCACTCCTGTGATGCTGAATAATCCCCTTTCATTGGCCAACGAAACCATCCGGGTAGATAATGAAGGCGTTTATTTCAAACAATTTACTATCAGGGACATCAACAAACAGCCGCTCACTTTGGATGGTTCCATCAGGATGAAAGAGTTTTCCGGCTTCAAATTTAATCTGGATGTAGATGCTAATCATTTTCAGGTGTTTAATACGACAGCTAGAGACAATGATTTGTTTTATGGACGTTTGCTGACAGATACCAAAATCCGGTTGAGAGGTACTATGGAAGCGCCTGATGTTAGCGCTGATGTCAGTTTACTGGAAGGGTCTCATGTCAGTTTTATCGTTCCCCGTACGGAATTGAACACTTACAAAGGTGAAGATGTGGTAAAGTTTGTATCGGGTGAAGAGAGAAAAGATAGTTTGATTACAACAAATAAAATCGAATCTGGATTTACCGGCATTAACTTATCCTCTGTGATTCAGGTTGATAAAAACGCTACCCTGCGCTTATTCATGGATCCTGCTTCGAGCGATTCGCTGGTGGTTAAGGGGCAGGCCGACCTGAACCTCACAATGGACAGAAGCGGCAAGATGAGTCTGACTGGTTCCTATAATCTGGAAGAAGGTAGTTACCAGTTAACTTTCGAGTCCCTTATTCGTAAAAAATTCGACATTGTAAAAGGCAGTACAATCGTCTGGAATGGCGACCCGATGGATGCCAATGTCAATATCAATGCAGCTTACAATGTACGCACAGCACCCTACAATCTCGTGGCCGACCAGTTAGGCGGATTGACTGAAAATCAGAGGAGACCTTATTTACAGGCATATCCGTTTATTCTGTTACTGAAAATGCGTGGCGAACTGTTACAGCCCGAAATTGGATTTGAAATTCAGCTTCCGACAGAAAATCAGCAGATATTGGGTGGAGCTGTGCAGCAAAAACTGGATCAACTGAACGAAGATCCTTCAGCTTTAAATAAACAAGTATTTGCATTACTGCTGTTGAACCGTTTTGCACAGGAAAACCCACTGCAAACCGAATCGGCAGGAACACCTGCTATGTTGCGCTCTACTGTCAGCAATTTTTTATCGGAGCAGTTGAATAAACTCAGTGCATCTTTTATACCCGGATTAGAAATGAATTTCGATTTGCAATCATACGAGGATTATTCTGGTGGAGAAGCCGAAGGCAGAACTGAGTTATCAGTCGGAGTAAAGAAAGAATTGTTTGATGAAAGGCTGAGTGTGCAGGTTGGAGGAACGGTTGAGCTGGAAGGAGAAAAAGCTACTCAAAATCAGGCAAGTGATATTGCAAGTGACGTAATTATCGAATATAAATTGACTAAAGACGGACGATACCGCCTGAAAGGTTTTCGCAAGAATCAGTACGAAGGTCTGATTGACGGACAACTGACAGAAACCGGTATCGGGGCGGTTTTGGTGAGGGAATTTAACCGGCTGAAGGAGTTGTTTAAATAGCGAATAGCGAATAGCGAATAACGAATAGCTAATAGTGAATAGTGATTAGTAGACTGTAGACCGTAGACTGTAGACCGTAGACTGAAAACAAGAGACATAAAAAATGATAAAGAAAACAACATATCTGATTCTCGTTATTATTCTGGCATCCTGCACAGGTACGAAGCGACTGGCTGAAGGCGAACTGCTTTACACCGGTGCGGAAATACATGTGGAAAGTGGGGAGATAATTGATGAGAGCCGTATCATTGCTGCAGCAAAACAAGCTTTACGGCCAGAGCCTAACAGCAGTTTACTGGGCATGCGACCTAAATTATGGCTCTATCAGATAGCTGGTGAAAATCCAAAAAGTAAATTCAAAAAATGGTTGAAAGAAAAAGGAGAACCACCGGTCTTGTTGCGTGATGTCAGAAAAGAAGCGGTATCGGAAATTATTGATGCACAATTATTCAATATAGGGATATTTAACAGTCGCACTACCAGCAAGATTGTAGAAAAAAAGAAAACAGCCCAACTGATTTATACGGCTGATGTACATGCCCCATACAAACTGAACGAATACAGCATTAATATTCGAGATAACAACATACAAAAACTACTTGCTGAAAACACGCAGGCATCACAGATTAAGCCTGGCATGGCTTATCAGCTTGATGTGCTGAAAAACGAAAGAATCCGTATTGATGCTTTATTAAAAGACAGAGGATATTTCTATTTTAATCCTGACTATTTGATATTCAGGATTGACACCTTAGCATCCGGGGGCAATACCTTCAACCTGCAATTGAGTTTAAAAAATGACGTACCGGCAGAAGCGCTGAAACCATTTTATATCGGACAGGTTTCGGTTGATCAGCATTATACCTTGCAGTCATCCTCAATAAAAGATACAACAACATATAATCAGAAAAGCTATATCAGTGATTTAAACGGTAAGCCAATTCGTCCGTCGGTCTTACAGCGGGCTCTGTTTATGAATGAGCATGAATTGTATACACGACAAAATCACCAACTTACATTGAACCGGTTGATGTCGATGGGCAATTTCAGGTTTGTACAGGTACATTTCACTGAAACCGACAGCAACCGGCTGAATGCAGATATTCGCCTCACTCCCCTGCCCCTGAATACCTTACGTGCCGAAATGGATTTGGTAACCAAATCGAATAACTATACCGGTCCGCGTATGAATGTGAGTTTACTGAATAGAAATACTTTTGGTGGATCCGAATTATTGAAACTGAATCTGGCCGGAGGCTTTGAAGCCCAATTGAACAGATTAAACGAAAATCTCTTCTCTTATTCATTCAATCCTCAAATTGAACTGATTTTCCCCCGTTTACTGGCGCCATTCCGTGTTCCTGCTACAAATCGCTTGTATACACCACAAACCCGGATAGTCTTATCATACAATTTTATGCAGAGGATGGATTATTTCGATCTGCGGAATGTACAATTCAATTACGGATATAAATGGAGGAAGGACATCAAAAGTGATCACGAACTGAATCCCGTTAGTATCAGCAACACTGAACTGATGAACGAATCACAGGCTTTTCAAGACTTGCTTGCCGCCAACCCCATCCTTAAAAAGAGTTATGAAGAACAGTTTGTAGCCGGAATGAGCTATGCTTATACCTACAACGAACAAACCATCAGCAAGAAACCCACGCAATTTTACCTGAATATAACTGCTGAATCAGCAGGAAATGTGTTTTCAGCCATTAGTTCAATCGGAGGAGTTACACCTTCGAATGATAATCCGGCCACTCTTTTAGGTTCCGTTTACGCCCAGTTTGTCAAGATTGGCATAGATAGCCGTATGTATCAACGTTTCAGCGACAAACACCTGCTTGCCCTGCGATTCATTGGAGGTGTGGCAAAAGCGTATGGAAATTCAGCCACCCTGCCTTATAACAAGCAGTTCTTCAGTGGCGGACCGTCGAGTATCCGGGCATTCCCGATTAATTCTGTCGGTCCCGGTAATTACCAGCAAACGAACTCAAGCGGTTTTACACAATTAGGTGGCGATATCAAGCTCGAACTTAATGCCGAATATCGTTTCGATATCTACAGTTTTCTGAAAGGCGCTCTGTTTATCGATGCAGGGAATGTCTGGTTACAACCTTCAAATCCGTCGCCAACCGGTTCACCGTTTAATATCAGTACATGTATTGATGAGCTGGCAGTTGGCGCAGGTATCGGATTAAGGTTTGACGTATCTTTCTTCGTATTGCGATTCGATCTTGCCACTCCCCTGCGGAAACCCTGGCTTTCACAGGGTAACCGCTGGGTGGTACAAGAATTTAATCCTTTTGCATCAGATTGGAGAAAAGAAAATCTGATGCTGAATGTGGCCATTGGGTATCCGTTTTAATAAACTACTCTTTATCAACCCATATTGCAGAACTGAAAGCCCAGTTATTATCACGCTGACGAACACGAACATAATAATAATCCGTATCTTTCTCAACTTCGTTATCAGTCATCTCGTATTCAATTGTATACGCCTGTTCCGGGGCAGCCCGGTGAAACTGGATGGCTTCACTCAACCAACCTATCATGAAGTTTGAATAAGTTCCGTTCAGCAATTGCTCCATGGTATATTCAAATTTTTTCCCGTTAAAATCGGCTGTCAATTTTGCATTTTTCGGCATGGTTACATCTAAAATTACAGCCTGTGTTGCCGGGGTAAGTGTGTTCGGGTTTTTAGTTGTGTACATATCCAACACTACTTTCTTGTCCGATTGTTCAGGTATACGATTGACCAATGTTCCATGCAAATCAGTTTTTCCTATTTTATCTTTCTGCGGAGCAGTAAAAGCGGCACCTCTGAAACACGGCGTAACCTGATGAATGGTTCCTTCTGAGAGGGACAAATTTCCCTGCCAGTGTACCGGTTCATCAAAACGGTTCCAACCAAATTCCACTTTAATTTTAGCTCTTACAACGTCTTTATCAATCTTTTCATTCGAGAAAGGACCATCGACACGCACCAGACGTTTGCCGTTTTTAATGATATCCATGTAATCGATAAAATTCTGACCTTCAACCTTAACACTGATTTTTCTTTTATTTCCCTTGATTTCATCCCCCATGATGGCTTCATTGATGCGGAAATCAAGTTTGATTTTATCTCCTGTAACACAATATACATGACGTTTTTCCATGGCTTCCCAAATGGCGTCGCGGGTATTGGCCGGAGCAATAACAGCAATAAGACCGTCACCGTAACTTCCGGGATATCCGGCATGTTGATCGGTCGATCCGATTACCCCGAACTTATGTCCCTGATTCAAACCGTAAAGCATGGTTCCTTCAAAATTACGCGGTCCCATATCGTGCAGGTTGGTGTAATCGCCCAGGTCTTCTTCAGCCAGACCGTGACGAGAATAGATTTCGACAAAAGGTGTTTTTTCAGGATTAAAATACTTCCATGCATACCCCCTGAAACCTTCCTGGTATCCCATGTGGTGAGGTGTTACAAATGCTTTTTCTTTTTTCAGTTTTTTCATCAGTGCAGGAACCGAATTCGCTTCCAGTAAAGGAGCGTCCAGACGATAATTCAATGCCACATGATCACCATATTTCATGCTGTGATACTCGTACGACAGGAAAGTCAGGAACTCACCTTCCCTGTTATATTCATTCGTCATGCGCACATACTCCTGCCAACCGGTTTTACGCAATCTTTCGAAAGCCGAAGTATGATAATCAATCACCCACGACAAACGGGAATCATCCCTGCCCGGGATATCGGGCCAGGCAGCATGCGGAGTCACCGAAACAAAATCAAGCTGTTGTTTCGCCGCCTCAAAAGCGTCACGCATATCTCCATGTCCGTATGTAAGATTACAGTGATTATGAATATCGCCGAAATAGATATTCAGGGAATCGTAATTATCAGTTTTATTTTCGATAATTTGTTGTTTTTCGGAATTACATGCGACAAGTGTCAGGAGACCTATTGCAATCAATAATACATTTAAAATTCTGATTTTCATACGACTATATTTTTTGTTTATATTTCTTCTACTTTTAATTCTTTTTGAGTTGCACGAAGTTCTTCAATCAATTCATTTTTAATATTCTTATAAGAGGGGTCATGATACACATTATTCATCTCAAAAGGGTCCTTTTTTAAATCATATAATTCCCATTCGTCAATGTCATTATAAAAATGTATCAGTTTATAATCCGGAGTTCTGATTCCGTAATGTCTTTTTACATGGTGTTCTCCGGGATATTCATAATACTGATAATAGACAGAATTTCTCCAGTTATCAGGAATTTTACCTTTGTTTTTCAGTACCGGAAGAACAGATTTCCCCTGCATGTCAGTGGGGATTTTCAGACCAGCCATATCCAGTAAAGTGGGAGCAAAATCAACATTCATGGTCATTGCATTAGTCGACGAACCACCGCGGATTACTTTAGGATACCTGATCAACAATGGCATTCGCTGGCACTCCTCATACATGAATCGCTTATCGAACCATCCATGCTCGCCCAGAAAAAAGCCCTGATCAGATGTATATACAATGATGGTATTATCCAGTTCTCCTATATCTTCCAGGTATTTCAGCAATCGTCCTACATTATCGTCCACCGCGAGTGTTGTTGCCAGATAATCGCGCATGTATTGCTGATATTTCCATCTGACCAATTCTTTACCCTCCATCTTCTTCTCCCGGAATTCTCTGATTCTTCCGGCATAAGCCTGATCCCAGCGGTCTTTTTCTTCATCCGTCATGCGATGATATGCCTGATAAAACTTATCTTTATTGGTCGTGTCATTCATCTCTTCCCGGGTGGCTATTTTTAAATCCCAGCGATCTTTGAGCGTTTTTTCTATACTCATATCCTGTTCGGAAGCGGCACGTGAACGGGTTTCGTAGTCATCAAACAAGTTTGCCGGTTCTTTGAAAATAACATCATTAAATTTACCCAGATGGCGTTGTGCTGGCATCCAGTTTCTGTGAGGAGCTTTTTGATGGTACATAACCATAAAGGGTTTTGACTTATCTCGGTTTTTCAGGAAACGTATTGTTTTATCCGTAACAATGTCGGTAACATACCCCTGTTCGGTAATGATTTTACCATTTTCGTTGAACTCAGGCTGATAATAATGTCCTTGTTCATGATCTCCGGAAAGAATACTCCAGTAGTCAAATCCCTGAGGTTGAGATATCAGGTGCCACTTGCCTATCATAGCTGTCTGATATCCGGCTTGCTGAAAAAGTTTGGGAAAAGTTTGCTGATCTCCGTCAAACGCGGTTGAGAAATTATCTTTATACCCATTCACATGACTGAATTTTCCGGTAAGAATACATGCTCGTGAAGGACCTGAAATGGCATTGGTGACATAGCAATTATCAAAACGCATCCCTTCGTTGGCAATCCTGTCGAGATTTGGTGTTTGTATCAATGTTCCACCATAACAAGTCATAACCTGTGTGGTATGATCATCTGTCATCATAAAGATGATATTAGGTTGCTTCTTCAGGGCTTGCTGATGACATGAACTCAGACTTACCAAAGCAACAGATGTTAAAACTAAACTTTTCCGCATATAAAAATAACTTAATAATTTATGACCACTAACGATTACCGCGCGTAAACATCGCGCCCAGTTAACCAATAAATAATATTAACGTAATAACCTCATACACTTTTTTCCGGCTTCCGAGTGCAGATTTAAAAAATAAATTCCACCCGGAAGATCCTGCAAACTAATATCATCGGCGAACATCACATTTTTTTTGCTAAACAGCAGAGAGCCTGTCAGGTTTGATATGGTATAATTAAACACGCTGCCCGAATCAGATTCTATCCTGTAAACATGATTATTCCTGTTATAGAGCCGGAATCCTATTCCGGTCGAATCTTCTTTCTCAGTAACTGATGTCGCAGGCAATTTTAGTAAAATACGGTATGTTTCTCCTGCCTTCGCTTCTCTATATTCAATAGTGGTTTTTCCCGGGACTGTCTTTAATACCAATACATTTTCATCTGACGAAATCATTTCATATTCACCATTCAATTCTATTTTGATTGTGGAAACATTGCCTACGGCTTTTATAGCATCAGCAGATAATGATGAAATATCGGAAGCGCTTGGCCTGTGCATATCGGGATCGGAAAATGCTATTTCAAGTGTATCATTTCGTTCCTGCATCACAATGATAGCAGGAATATTCACGCCATATAATTTTCCGGTATTTACAGCAGCAGAAACATCAAAAACAACGGCAGCAAATGTTTTTGAAGGATGATGATGAACAATGTGTGCAGATTCATTGAACTTCAATACTTCAACCGGATTGTTTTGCGAAACACTTAGAACCTCCAAATCCTCATCTGAAACTCCGGTTATAATCTGATAGGCATATTTTCCGTTTTTTACTGCCTTCCCATGATTAAAAAAAGCAGTCAAGAAAGAGGAACCAAGCTCTGTACTGACACTTCCTTCTTTTACCAGATATGCATTACCGTAGTTGTCCATAATAGCAGGCATGGTTAATCCTGTCTGGTTTTGAATCGATTCGCCGCCATTGATAATTAGAACATCCGAAGCGTTTACTTTTTGATTTTGAAACAGGGTTGTGTGAACGGCACGACCATTGTCACTGCTTTTTATTCCGCTTCCCAGACAAGTGTAAATGCTATCGAACTGGAAAACAGATTTCCGGGCATAAAAACTCTTATCGAATGTGTTATCATGCAAATGATTGGCAAAAACCGAACTGGTTTGATTGAATGCAATTCCTCCCAAAAAAGCTTCATCAGAGAAATTCCGGTGTAAAGCGCCATTATTTTGAGCATTAAGTTCATCTTTTGTAAGATACTTCGTTGTTGTTCCCGGAATATGACTCCAATCCCATGCAGCATTCGCAGGTCTGTAACTTTTAAAACCGTTTCTTATGTTTGATAACTCAACATGTCCGTAACTCAGATACCTGCCGTACAAATTCTCAGTAGAGGAACTTTCAAAATCCCAGATGTATTTGCTGTATCCCTTGGCAGTCAGCACCCAATCGGGCTGCCGGGAGATCAACAATCCCGAATAAGGCATAAACTTCGTTCCGACAGGATTTTTTTCAGCCGGAAGTGGAGATAAGGATAACTCGAGCATTTTCTCTACTTCCCCAAGGGCATTTTTAAAAGTAATATCAGAACGTACTCTTGAAATCAACGATTTCAGCGGTTCAGTAGCCGGGGACCAATAATTTTTAAATGCCTGTGTCAGTTCAGAATCAGGAGTCTCCGTTGCAAGCGCCAGATATGCATACGCAGGCAGCAGTTTATCCAGAATCTGAGTTTGAGTTGGAAAACGACCGGTAGTCGCCCCCGGAACATCATA
>JAKIYP010000139.1 GCA_022708505.1 Bacteroidota bacterium | reverse complement strand
GGGAAAAATGATTATAAAAGAAGATAAAAACGATGGAAAAGGTTTTTATCCGATAACGGAAGAAATCAAGAAACTTATTGTTGAAGCGTCTAATGGCACAGAAGTCTTTCGGGTGTTTACCGATCGCGAAGGCAACTGTTACTTTAACGATTTACGACCGGGCATCTGGATTATCCGAATTTTCAGAAACGGCATTCCATCCGGTTATCAGCTTGAAAAAGATCAATTAACAATCGACCTGGAACCAGCAGATGAGAAAGAATTCGAAATCAATATCCGGAAGAAAAACAGGGAAATAAAATTTCAACCGGGATTTTAATCCTGAACAGAACGGGATGAATCAAATTATTGAACAACTTCATGCTAAAAAATAAAACACTGATGATGAACGATATAATCAGACATATTTCCAGCATAACCGCAATGCTCATTCTATTCACGACAGGATTTGCACGTGACAACAACACAATCTCAGTCACAAACCGCGCTTCGTCTATCCTGAAGCTTACGGGAGCGCCCACACCTGGCAGGGAAGCCGGAATCATCATTGAAGACACGCAATGGATTAATTATACTGTGGAGTCAGATCCATTAGAATCACTCAAATCAATATCGGCATTTATAGCATCCGGCGACATACCTCCGGGAGTCGAGATATATGCTGAAGCCAGTCATGACAACGGATTGGGCCGCGGAAAAACCGGAAGGCCTGCAGGAAGGATAAAGTTAAGTAATGTCCCGGCAGTTTTAATTCATGAAATCGGGACGAGTAATACCGGAAACGGAAAATTTCACGGGCATAAAGTAACCTTATACACCGTTGTGACTGATTATACGCAGATACAATCGGGAGATTTCAATATTTACATTCAGTACATACTTAATTAATTGTATTTATAAAAATGGGTTCATCCAAAAAAGAATCGCCAAGGCAAAAGATGATCGGTATGATGTACCTCGTACTGACCGCGTTGCTGGCCTTGAATGTATCAAAAGAAGTACTCGAAGGGTATTCTGTTGTGAATACCAGCGTGGTGCAAACAAACGATGCCTTTGTTTCCAAGCGGGAAGACATGTACGCCCGCATGGAAAAAGACTATGCCCTGAATCAAACCAAGGTGGAACCATACCTGAAAAAAGCCAGAGAAGCCCGGCAGTTATCATCAGAAATGATAGTTTACATTGAGAAACTACGGGATGAACTGATTGCTTTTAGTGAAGGTATACCCCTTGACTCCGCCCGAAACATTTCGGTTCAAAATCTGAAAAACAAGGATAATTATACCATCCCGACGAACTATCTGATTGGCGTTAAGGATGATGGTTCGGATGGAAGGGCCGGAGATCTGAAGAAAAAAATTACAGCATACCGCGAAAACATGCTCAACCTTGTTGCGCCTCACATCAGGGAACAAGTAAAAATAGGCTTGGAAACGGAAGGAAATTATTATAATGCGGTCGGACAAAAACAAAGCTGGGAAAATTATTATTTCTATGACATTCCACTGGCAGCCGACATTCCGATACTGAATAAATTCATCACAGAAGTCAACAATGCCGAAACGGAAATCGTCGAAGAATTACTGCGCGAAATCAGTGCCGATGATTACCGGTACGACAAAATTGCCGCCAGGATATTGCCCAAAAGCAATTTCCTGTTTTCTGGAGAAACTTATGAGGCCGAAGTCATCGTGGCAGCCTATGACACCACCCGTACACCCCATGTTTACCTGATGCAAGGAGTAGATTCCCTGCCGGTAACGATGAAAGAAAAAGCCACCATGATTTCGGGACAAAATGGCCGCATCAACTTTAAGTTTCCGGCGAACGCGACAGGCATTGAAAAGTATGCCGGTTTCGTAAGTGTTCTCAACAATTCCGGCGACGAAAACACCTATCATTTCAACAGTGAATATTTCGTTGCCAAACCTTCGGTTACGGTTTCAGCAATCAACATGAATGTATTGTACAGCGGAGTCGACAATCCGCTTTCCATCTCCGTATCCGGAATACCCGACCAGCAAATCACGCCTTCCATATCAACCGGCACACTCAAACAGGACAAAAGCAAAGGTATCTGGATCGCGACTGTGCCGCCGAATATCACCGAAACCAAAATCGACATTACCGTAAAGTCAGAAGAAGGCATCAAACGCATGGGATCATCCACCTTCAGGGTAAAGCGACTACCCGACCCTGCACCCTACATTGCCCGCACAAAAGATGGTTTCGTAAACCGGGAAAGCCTCATCTTTGCCGGGAAAATCACTGCACGCATGCCGGCAGATTTCGAATATGATTATGCCTTTCAGGTGCTGTCATTTACCATGACCATGCAAAGAGGTTTCGACACTTATCACTATGAATCGCGCAGTAATAAACTGACAGATGAAATGATCCGGCAAATCAGGAATACCAACCGGGGACAAGTCATCATTTTTGAAGACATCATCGCGACGGGTCCCGATGGAGCTGAAAGAATGCTGGCTCCCCTTCTTGTTACAATCAATTAATTATTAAACATTATTGTCCGGTAAAGAATATTAGATTCTTCGCTATGCTCAGAATGACAGTTCATTATATTAATTTATGCAAGGGGGGGGTAGCTGGCGGCTAAGCCGCCAGCTACCCCCCCCTTAAAAGATAAAGTCTTGATTGTCATTTCGACCGAAGGGAGAAATCTATGTTATAAAATGTTTACCGGACAACAATAATTTTTAAACTCAAAATTCTACTAGATATGAAACTGGCTCA
>JAKIYP010000058.1 GCA_022708505.1 Bacteroidota bacterium | reverse complement strand
TTTCAATCAGATATAGATATATTTAAATTTTTGTCATGTACTTAGAAATTACTTTTAAAGGGAATTTATTCAGTCTAATTTGTTAAAAATTGAAATAGAATTTGTAAGTTTGTGCGGAAAAATTAAGGTTAAAAGGATAGAGATAGAATACAACATATCTTTCAGCAAAAGAAGCTGAAGCAGTAAAATGGTCATTGAACAAGGAGAAAAACAGGCCTTGAAACAACTCACATGAAAGAAATAAAAATCGCTGAAAGTATCAAAAGTGATTTTCGTGGATATAACTATTTATCTAATTTAAATCATCAGCTTGAATCGTCATTGTTCGAGCAAATAAATCTTGATTTTTCAGACAACAGATGGTTCGAGGCCAACTTATGCGCCGTTTTAGGCGCCATCCTTCATGAAGCTAACAAAAATCTCAATGATATTTCTTTGGTAGAAATGGCAGGTCCTCAAATGGATATTTTCAGCAGAAATCACTTTCTGGCTTCATTTGGAGGTCATAAAATATCAGATATCCTCGACACTACTATTAAATATCGTAGAAACAAACTTTCTGATGACAAACTTATCAAAGAATTTCTGATGTCTGAGTTGATTAATAAACCAGACTTTCCAAAACTAAGTGATGCCGCAAAAAAAGAGATTATCAGAAGTATATTTGAAATTTACAGTAATGCAATTCTACATGGTGAATGTACAGATGTATTTAGTTGCGGACAATTTTATCCAAACAAGTTACCACCCCGTATTGATTTTACCATTGTTGACATGGGAAAAACGATAAAGAGTAATGTAAACGAATATTTAAAAACAGAAAAATCAGGTATTGAATCGATCATTTGGGCACTAACCGACAACAATACGACTAAGCCAAAAGAAAAAAATATTCCGGGAGGACTTGGATTCAAACTAATTCTTGAATTCGTAAAAATGAACAAAGGAAAGATTCAGATTGTTTCTAACGATGGCTGTTGGCAATACTCAAAAGGGAAAGAAGAACTACGTACGCTTGATTTTCCATTCCCGGGAACAATCGTAAATTTAGAATTTAACTTAAATGATAGCTCTTTTTATTATTTAAAACGTGAAGAAAATATCCGTGATATAATTTTTTAGTATATTTGTGCCGTGAAAACAGAAAAAATTATCATCCGAATTTACGACGAAGTTGGTGGAGATGCAGCTATTAGTGTATCTGATGGAGAAGTTATATACAACAAAATAGATGAAGCCATCTCTAACAAAATATCTGTCACACTTGATTTTCAAAACATTAATTTAATTATCACTGCATTTTTAAATGCTTGTATAGGTCAACTCTACAGCAAATATTCAAGTGATGAATTAAATAATTATTTGCATTTGGAAAACGTAAAACCAGAGGATAATCATTTATTTAATATGGCTATTAAAAGAGCCAAAGAATATTTTGACGATCAGGACGGTTTCAATAAATCAGTAGATGAAGTCCTGGGGAAATGATTAAAATACACGACATTAAAACCTATACACCTTCTTCTTCTGACGTTTTTTTCTTTGACAATAACGTCTGGATGTATCTGTTCTGCCCAATTGCTAATTATGAAAAGCAAAAACAAAAAATATATTCTGTTTTTTTCAGCAAAGTAAATACGGCTAAATCTTGTATATGGATCAATTCTCTTGTATTATCTGAATTTTGTAATGCATGGTTACGTATTGTGTATAACAAATGGAAGAAAAAACCTGAAAACATATACAATTCTGATTACAAACTGCATTTTGTTGGTTCTGACGAATATAACAATTCGATCAATGAGATAAAGCTCACCTTAAAAACCATCTTAAAAAAAGCAGAACGAACATCAGATAATTTTAATTCAATCGATTTGAACCATATCTTTTCGGAGCTTGAGAATTGTGATTTCAATGACAGTTATTATCTTGAACTGGCACGCATGAATAAATGGAAGATAGTTTCTGACGATGCAGATTTATTAAAAAACAACTCCTTAAATGTAGAAATAATAACTGCCAACATTTAGCATGGTTAACTTACTATAACTGAAATCATTCTTCTACTATGAGCACAACCATCATTTATTTTTTCTCTGCAATCAACGTCGTACTGGCACTGATGATGGTTTCGTATAACTGGAAAATAAATAAAAACGTTATATTTCTGGCAACATTTTTTGTTCTGATTGCACTTGAATCAAGCATGGCCAGCACATTTAATTTTGGTGGCAATCTTACTTTCTATACTTTTTTATTTATTATCTCGCCGGTATTTTTCCTCAAAGCTCCTTTGCTCTACTTTTTCGTGCGTGGCATTGTAAACGACCGCTTTTACCTCAAGAAATCGGACATCCTGCATTTCATCCCTTTCTTTCTTCACCTGTTAGCCAATATGCCTTTCCTGTTGATGTCCTATGATCAACAACAACAAATAGCTGCCAATATCATGCAGAATCTTGATTATTACCGCGAGCTCAGGTTTTCGTTATACCCTTTGATATGGAACAACACGGCAAGGGCAATCCAGCTATTTGCTTATATAATCGCTTGCTTTGTACTGATGCGGCGAATACGTTTTAAACTCCACCGGTTGAAAGGTCAACTCAAATATCAATACAATTACACGACTCTGAGAATGAGGGTGATATTAATCCTTGTCCTGTTGATTGCAACCTTGTCTATCATCTTAAATTACATGTTTAAAATGAAGCTGGATCAAACAGAATTGATTCACACTATGTATATTATCATCTATGTGATGGCATATATTTACTTTTTCATCCCCTTATTTGTCATTCTGAGTCCAAAACTACTATATGGTCTACCACACCTGGAAACCAGTCATTTTTCAGCTACACAATTCGGGCAAGAGTCAGATGAACCGGAAGAAAAGCTTGAAAACAACACCAGGAAGCAACATTTCCCGACTGAATATTACAATGATTTAGCGACTAAAATACTCAACTATATTGAAACGGATAAACCTTATCTGAACCCGGATTTTCAAATCAAAGATATTTGTGTGCATTTTTTGGTACCGCAAAATCACGTTCATTATTGTCTGAATGAGATTTTGCATACGGATTTCCATGAATTGAGAACCGAAAAAAGAATCACGCATGCCAAAACCATCATGAAAAGAGTCAAGAATCCCGTTAAACCGGAAGATGCTGGCATTGAATCCGGATTTCTAACAAATAAAAGCTTCAGTATTGCTTTCCGGAAATATACCGGCATGACGCCTGAACAATGGCTGAATGCGGAGGAATATATCAAAGACTAATCCGTTCAGCTTTTATCCTTGTGTGCAAAAATATGGAGGCAGAATGGATAAACTTTTCGGTCGACTCGGTGGTAAAATAACTCGTCACACCATTCTTTGTACATTTCGCATCCATCTCCGGATGTCGCTCGAGATATAGCTTCAAACTGCGGGCAACAATTTCTCCCTGTGAGATGATTTTGATACGTGTAGGCAAGTAACGGCGAATGGTCGGCACAATCAGCGGATAATGGGTGCATCCCAGGATGATGCTGTCGATTTGAGCATCTTTCTTTAACAGATTCCGGATGTTTTGTTGCACAAAATACGCGGCGCCTTCAGAAAGATGTTCGTTGTTTTCAATCAAAGGCACCCACATCGGACAGGCTTCGGTGGTTATCCTGATATCCGGAAAAATCTTGTGAGCCTCAATGGGATAGGAGTCCGATTGCACGGTCCCCGGGGTGGCAAAGATACCGACATGCTTTGTTTGGGTAACCTGATCAAGCATTTCCACAGTCGGGCGAATCACGCCCAGCACCCTCCTGCACGGATCAATACGCGGTAAATCATTTTGCTGAATACTGCGCAAAGCCTTCGCTGAAGCAGTGTTGCAGGCCAGTATCACGAGGTGACAGCCCATTTCAAATAATTTGTTGACACATTCGAGGGTATATTGATACACCACATCAAAAGAACGGGTGCCATAGGGAGTGCGGGCATTGTCGCCTAAGTAAATATAATCGTATCCCGGCATCACTTTCCGGATTTCCTCCAGAATGGTGAGTCCTCCGTAACCGGAATCAAATATGCCTATGGGTCCGGGTTTAATTGCTTCGTTTGATGGTTTCATTTAATTGCGCTTGTCAAGTCCCCACATCAGTTTACTTTTCAACGAATCGAAAAAGGTATGATTCAGTTGTTTGGCGACCCTGATTTTATAGTCGGCCTTCGAAATGCGAATTCTCACCTCCTGCTCAAGGACCAATGTACGTCCGTCCATTGTTACCAGATAACAACCATTCCGGCTGAAAACTTCCAGGTCGATGACCCAGTCATCCGGAACAACCAGAGGTCTGACCGTCAGGCTATGTGAAGCAATCGGTGAAAGAATGATGTTTTGCGCCTGTGGTACCATCAGCGGTCCCCCAACACTCATCGAATAAGCAGTTGAACCGGTTGGCGTGGCAACAATCAGCCCATCGGCATGATAAGAATGAATGGCCTCACCATTCAGGTAAGTATTGATGCTAATCATCGAGGAACTGTCCTGTTTCAACACCGAAACCTCATTCAGCACAAAGGGATAATCTACGACACTGCCATCCGAAAAATCCACTCTCAACAAGGTACGCTCTTCAATATTAATCTGATTATGCATGATGGCATCCAGTGCTTTTTCCACGGCATCAACAGGAACATCAGCCAAAAAACCCAATCTCCCGGTGTTAATTCCCATAATTGGTATGTTTTTTGAACCAATACGTGCCGCGGTACTCAGGAAGGTCCCGTCACCACCAATACTCAACGCGATATCTGCATGAAAATCATCATCGGTAATCAGCAGTTGTTGGTCGGGCTGAACAACGGAATGCTCCGTACAGTAGGTGTACAGTTCTTTGTCAAGCAACAGAGCAACTTTCCGGGTATTGAAATAACCGAATATTATTTCCATGATATTCAGTACGGTCGGACGAAAAGTGTTTCCAAAAATGGCTATGGTCAT
This sequence comes from Bacteroidota bacterium, assembly GCA_022708505.1. Taxonomy (GTDB): domain Bacteria; phylum Bacteroidota; class Bacteroidia; order Bacteroidales; family Paludibacteraceae; genus Paludibacter. The sequence continues at coordinate 7,823 of JAKIYP010000058.1, read as the reverse complement.
ATTTTTTTTGTTCGCTTTTTTCGCTTATTTTTGTGCATCATAAACGCGATACAGCAATGCAAAGGAAATACAATAATATCGAATTTGCAAATTTTTAAACCGAATGACAAAACTTAGTGTAAACATCAATAAAGTTGCCACCATCCGCAATGCAAGGGGTGGTAATATCCCTGATATCTGCCAGGTTGCTTTAGACTGCGAACGGTTTGGCGCTCATGGCATTACAGTCCACCCACGGCCGGACGAAAGACATATTCGCTATCAGGATGTAAGAGACCTGAAACCCATCCTTACTACTGAATTCAACATCGAAGGCTATCCTTCTGCCGACTTTCTGAAGCTGGTAAAATCGGTGAAACCGCATCAGGTAACCTTAGTTCCTGATCCTCCCGGAGCGCTGACTTCCAATGCCGGCTGGGATACCATTCAACATCAGGGCTTTCTGAAAGAAATTATTACTGATTTAAAACAAGCCGGCATCCGGGTGTCAATTTTTATTGATACGGATATCAGAAACATTGAATCTGCTGCAACAACGGGAGCCGACAGGGTTGAGTTGTATACCGAACCTTATGCTTCCGACTACCTGATTAACAGGGAAAAAGCAATTGCACCTTTCATCAGGGCAGCCGAATGTGCCAGGGCTTGCGGACTCGGACTGAACGCCGGACACGATTTAAGTCTGGTGAATCTGAAATACCTGATTGAACACATTCCGTGGATCGACGAGGTATCCATCGGACATGCGCTGATATCCGATGCACTGTATTTCGGACTGGAAGAAACCATCAAAAAATACAAAGATCAACTTAAATAACAACAACATCTATTAAAAATGAATAATTTAATGCTTATTTTGCTTCAGACTAACTTAGTGGAAGAACCCATGGTAGCAGCAACAACAACGAGTAAAATGAATTTGTGGACAATGGCAACCTACGGCGGTCCGATTATGATTATTCTTGCTATCATGCTTGCCTTTGCCATCTATATGTTCATAGAACGTTTAATCACGCTGAAACAAGCGCTGGAAGAAGACAAATCGTTTATGAACCGCATCCGTGACTACATCTACGACGGGAAAATTGATGCCGCTCAAAAGCTTTGCCGGGACACCAACAACCCCATTGCCAGGATGGTTGAGAAAGGTATCAGTCGACTGGGTCGCCCCATGAATGATGTGTTGGTCGCCATCGAGAACGTGGGGAATCTCGAAATTGCCAACCTCGAAAAAGGACTTGTAATCATGGCTTCTATTTCGGGAGGCGCACCGATGTTAGGTTTCCTCGGAACGGTAACGGGTATGGTGACAACTTTCTACAACATGTCGCTCAACAACACCGGAACCATTCAGCTGGCGGACTTATCGCAAGGTATGTACCAGGCCATGGTGACGACCATCGCCGGTCTGATCGTGGGTATCATCGCTTATTTCGGCTATAATTATCTTGTTTCCAGGGTCGACTCGGTGGTTCGCAAGTTAGAAGCCAGAACGATGGAGTTTCTCGATTTCCTGAATGAACCAGCGTAGAATAGTGGTTAGTGGTTAGTGGTTAGTGGTTAATTGTAAAATCGTAAATAAAAAATATGGCTTTAAAGAAGAGAATAAAGGTTGAAGCTGGTTTCTCGATGTCGTCGATGACAGACATTATTTTCCTGCTGTTGCTGTTTTTCATCATGGCATCGACTATGTCGTCGCCCAATGACATCAAACTCAACTTACCGGAAAGCAGGGCGACTTCATCGACCCGCTCGGTGGTTGCCAAGGTCTCCATCGACGGTAACGGCCGGTATTTTGTAGCCAAAGGCACAGCCCGCCCGACCCAGATTGCACCGGAAATGCTCGAATCCTACATCATGGATCTGGTGGCACAGGATTCCACCACCTACATCGCCTTGCATGCCGACCAGCAAATCGCCTACAAGGAAGTTGTCAGGGTATTGGACATTGCCAATCAGCATAAACTTAAATTGGTTGTAGCTACCAAAGCATCAGGCAAATAAGATGAACGCGCTCAGAAACGATAAAAAAATGAAGAAGTCCGAATTATATGCTTACATCGGAACAGCCATCAGCGGGATTATCATCCTGCTTATCCTGTTCTTTGTCATGTTACCCGGATTGAAGAACACCGAGGACGGCGGAATCATGATTAGCTTCGGAGACGCTTTTGATGGCGGTGGCGCTGTGGAAACTCCTTCACAGAGTGCCCAACAGTCATCCCCCCCCAAAGCGGAGGTAAAGGAGGAACTGCTCACGCAAAAAGATAAATCGGTGGCCATTCCCGAAACCAAAAAGAAACCGGATACCCGTCCTTCCCAAACTGACGACCGCCTGAAGAAAGAACAACAGGCAAGTCAACAGGCCGAGGACTTAATCGGCGGCACTTTTGGCTCAGGCACCGGCACAGGAAGCGGGCAAACCACCGGTCCCGAAACCGCCGGCAATCCGGTTGGGAGCGGAACATCAGGAGGTAATTCCTGGTCACTGAGTGGAAGAAACTTATTGGGAACGATGCCGACCCCGGCCTACAACCAAAACATCGAAGGTTCTCTCACGGTAGCCATCAGGGTAGATGCAGCAGGTAATGTAATCGACGCTTCCATCAGCAGGGGGAATATTTCAGATGCATCCTTACGTCAGGAAGCCATCAAGGCAGCCAGAAGAACCAGATTTTCATCCGGTAGTGGTATCTCAACCGGAACAATCACATACAACTTTAAATTAAGATAGTTATGCGAATCCTACTATTTTTAGCTGAAGGTTTCGAGGAAATTGAAGCTGTTGCCCCGATTGATGTTTTTCGCAGGGCGGGTATTAACGTTACAACTGTATCTGTATCGGATAAACTGACTGTAACAGGTGCTCATGGTATTGGTGTAAACGCGGATGTAATCTTCGAAAAGGCCGACTTATCTGGTGATTTTCTGATTTACCTGCCCGGAGGAATGCCCGGCACTACCAACTTAGACAACCACACCGGATTGAAGAAACTGATTGAAAAACAAGCTGCCAAAGGCGCAACCATTGCTGCCATTTGTGCTGCTCCTTCTATCCTGGGTAAAATGGGCTTACTCAAAGAAAAGGAAGCCATTTGTTATCCCGGCTTCGAATCATTTCTGACCGACGCAAAAATATCATCATCCACCATCGTAAAATCAGGAAACATACTTACCGCCAAAGGACCGGGCGTGGCCATTCCTTTCGCATTGAAAATTGTGGAAGAATTAAAAGGGAAAGACACCGCGCAGCAGGTTGCTAACGGAATGATATTGTAGCATATTTATCCAATAACAATTTTGCGCCGGTAAAAGAACTGATTTCATTGGAAAGCACCCGTTTTTCTGTTTCGTCAATCAGTTGCTGAATTACAGGATGCTGATAAAACCCGTTTCTCAACTGTTCATTGATGGTCTCATACATCCAGTATTTCGATTGCTGATTTCTTTTGGCGTCGAAGTACTGGTTTTGTTTTGTTAATTCAGTATAACGCAACACCATTTCCCAGATTTCAGCAATGCCGGTATTTTCAATCGAAGAGCAGGGAATTACTTCCGGGCTCCATCCTGAACCTGTTTCAGGAAACAAACGCAAGGCATTCTGATATTGCGTCTTAGCCACCATGGCCTTGTCCACATTGGTACCATCGCATTTATTGATGGCAATTCCATCCGCCATTTCCATGATACCCCTTTTGATACCCTGTAACTCATCGCCCGTTCCTGCCAACTGAAGTAATAGAAAAAAATCTACCATGGAATGTACCGCCGTTTCCGACTGCCCCACCCCTACCGTTTCAACAAATATCGTATCAAAACCGGCTGCCTCGCACAAGATGATGCTTTCGCGGGTTTTACGGGCCACACCACCCAAGGAGCCTGCCGACGGCGAAGGACGGATAAAGGCATTCGGCGCTACCGACAACTCCTCCATCCTGGTCTTATCTCCCAGAATGCTGCCCTTGGTACGCTCACTGCTGGGGTCAATGGCTAATACAGCAAGCTTGTGCGAGTTACGCACCAGATACATGCCCAGGGCTTCAATAAAAGTACTCTTTCCTGCACCGGGCACCCCGGTTATTCCCAAACGAATGGAATTACCTGTATAAGGCAAACATTTTTCAATCACCTCCTGTGCAATCTGCTGATGTCCGGGTAAGGAACTTTCGACTAAGGTAACTGCCTGACTCAGCACGGCAATATCCCCTTTCAGAATACCCTCAACATATTCATCGACCGTAAACTGACGACGCTTAGCTTTGGTTTTCCGGTAAGGATTTACCGTTGGCGCCCCGTTAACCCCTTCGTTGACAGTCAACCCCTTGTATGCAGGGTCATTTTCAGGATGCTTGTGATGCTTGTCCATGCAGGATTTTATCTTTCAACAGCCGGTTTGGGAATCACATCACCTTTGATGGTGAGTAGCACGGGCTGGCTGCCTGCATTGCTGAATACAGAAATAGATTTGATAAAAGTTCCCGGACGGTTGGCCGGATTATAGGCAGCCGTCACGTTTCCGGTTTTTCCCGGCAAAATCGGTTCTTTCGTCCAGGATGGTGTAGTACAACCACAGGATGCCTGAACCCTGTTGATTACAAGCGGGGCATCACCGGTATTCTTAAAAGTAAATACAACGGTAGCGATACCATCCTTTTCCTTGATTTTACCAAAATCGTGCGTTGATTTTTCAAAAGAAATATTGGCTGTTTGAGCAAACAAAGCGCTTGTGAGGATAAATCCGAAAAGGATAAGACTTAACTTTTTCATATATTTTATATCTTTAAACATTTCAATTCTTTAATAATTAACCATATAAGTCATATAAGAAACATATAAGCTTTTTTACAATAAATCTTTTAAGTTTAAAAACAAGGTTAAGATTATATCATAATTCCTGTTTTCTAATGTGACTAACGTGGTTTAGTTGTGCAAAGTTAGAAAAATATTCACGGATTAAATGAAAACAATCATTAATTGATTTAAAAAACATGCAATTATCGTACAAAAACCAATTTGTCTTTAGAAGATAATTGCTCATTAAACCAGTATCCGCCATCATTGAAGCCTTTGAGGTCTTCTTCGCTTTCAATCCGGTTCTGAATGACATAACGCGCCATCATCCCACGGGCTTTTTTCGTATAAATAACGATCTGTTTGAATTTATCATGCTGGTATTCAAAAAACTCCACATGAATCATGCGCATTTTACTGCTTTTCAGGTCGATTACCTTCGCATATTCTGAGGAGGCCAGGTTCAGCAATATGGGAGGTTCTCCGGAAACTTTCAGGTCATCCGCAATACTTTCCGTCACCTTCTTTCTCCAAAAAGGATACAAATCTTTTCCTGCATGATTATGCAATTTTGTACTCACATCCAAGCGGTATGGCTGAATCAGATCCAGGGGCTTCAGTATCCCGTACAAACCTGAGAAAAGTCTCAGGTGCTGCTGCATATAATCGATTTCCTCAGGCGATAAGGTAGGAGCATCTAATCCGCGATACACTTCTCCATCGAAAACAAAAACGGACTGTTTGGCATTGTCGGGTGTAAAAGGCAGTTGCCAGCGGATGTAGCGGTCTAAATTGAGGTGCGTCAACTGTACATTAATTTCCAGCAAACGGGTAATTTCCGGTTGCGAAAGCTGCCGCATCAGTTCAACAAGTTCACTCGCCTCATCCAGAAACCGCGGGATGCTGTACTTCGGTGTTACTACCTGCTTGTTGAAGTTTTGGATTTTTGCCGGGGATAGTAAAATAATCATGTGATATTATTAATAATGCGAATCAGGAGTTAATTTTTGTTCAAAGTTGCATAGTTTTGCTAAGCCGCGCAGCGGCGAGATGATTCATAACCGTAGGTGAGCGAAGCGTAACCTACGGAATAAAGGTTAAAAAAGCTATGCAGCCCTGCAAGGGCTGGATTATTAATTGTAAGCCTGTCACATCCCGCCCTTGCAGGGCTGTAGCTTCAGGATTGTATCTATCACCGTAAGCTGCGGCTAACGCCTTGCATACGGTTATGAATCATCTCGCCGCTGCGCGGCTTAGTTGAATATTTTAACTCCAGATTCGCATTAATATCAATCATTTATAACAGATAAATGATTAGATTCTGAACAAAGTGAGAGACCTTCATTTAAACGCAAAAAAAGGAATATGAAATCTCATATTCCTTTAGCAAGATAAACCTAAAGCGTAATTAGTTAACAGCTGCAGCAAGCTCAGCACCGGCTTTAAATTTAGCAACTTTTTTAGCAGCGATTTTAATAGGTTTTTTAGTTTTAGGATTGATACCCTGACGAGCACTACGTGCAGCAACAGAGAATGTTCCAAAACCGATTAAACTTACCTTATCACCTGCAACTAATGCGTTAGATACGGCTTTAACTGTAGCATCAAGTGCTTTTTTAGCGTCAACTTTGCTTAAACCTGCTTCAGCAGCAATAGCATTGATTAATTCTGCTTTGTTCATAATTTGGATTAATTTTAAATAGATTAGACACAAGTAAATTGTTTATCAGATAGCAAATGTAATAGATTGATTCGTAAAAACAAACATTTTCTGCAAAAATTAATGCATTTTTTTTCATTAATTCAAAAAAGATGTTAGAAAACATATTTTTGGTGATATTTTGATTATTTTTGTACAGAATTTTATCTATTTAAGCGCACAAAATGAATAATTACCGTCCGTCTTTTCTAAGCTCTATACCGCCTGTAGTAAAGAATCTGATTGCCATCAACGCGATTCTTTGGCTGGCCACATTATTATCCCCGGGTATATTTCGCCGCTGGGGTATCGCACTTGATCTGACCGACGTCCTCGGTATGCATTATTGGGCTTCTGATAAATTCAACCTGGTGCAACTGATTACCTATATGTTTATGCATGGTGGTTTTGGTCACCTCTTTTTTAATATGTTCGCTCTGTATATGTTTGGCGGTGTGCTCGAAAACTTCTGGGGACCTAAGCGCTTTCTTATATATTATCTGATAACAGGTATAGGTGCCGGAGTTGTACAACAGATTTTTTGGACAGTGGAATACCATCAGGTAGTAATGGCCATGAACGAAGCAATTACTGCGAATTCGGGGGAGCATTTGTTAAACTATCAGCATGTACTGGAAAAGTATTTCAGGTTAAGCAGTCTGACTCATTTTAAAGCTGCCGATCTGATCGAGCTCAAACGCATGTTCCTGAATCTGCCGGTTACTGTTGGTGCTTCCGGCTCTGTTTTCGGTCTGTTACTGGCCTTCGGCTGGCTCTTTCCGGATGTTAAACTGATGATGCTGTTCTTCCCGGTTCCCATCAAAGCCCGTATCTTCGTGCTGATTTATGGGGTTGCTGAATTGTTTCTGGGAGTTGCCAATTTTTCGGGCGACAGCGTAGCGCACTTTGCTCACCTCGGGGGGATGCTGTTTGGTATCATCCTGATATTGATCTGGAAGAAAAGACCTTATCGTTTCTAATTTTAGCATTACAATTATGAACCTGATAGAAAATCTGAAACAAACCTACCGGCAGGGAAATGCCGTTACCAAGCTGATATACTTGAACGTAGCCCTGTATTTGATGCTACAGATCTTCCTGATTGTGATGAAACTTTTTACCTTGCAGGGTGATTTCATCTTTCCTTTTCTTGCATTGCCGTCCAATTTCAGCACCTTGTTGTTCAAACCCTGGACATTGGTGACTTACATGTTTCTGCACAAGGATTTCTTTCACATTTTGTTTAACATGTTTGCCCTGTATTGGTTCGGGAAGTTATTCCTGATGTTTTTTACCGAGAAACAGTTATTCGGATTGTACTTCTTTGGCGGAT
>JAKIYP010000138.1 GCA_022708505.1 Bacteroidota bacterium | reverse complement strand
GGAGCAAATTTATAATCAGCCATCTTGAATGAATTTTAATTGTTGTTTAAATTTGAACACAAATATAGTGATGCTAAAACAAACAATCTGTAACAGTTGTTACAAGTACGTGGTATTTTTGGTGAAATAATAATTTTAAAGTATTTTTACATCCATAAATTTCAGATATGAAGCATGGTGATTTTCAGAGTTGTCCCGTTTGTGGCAATTTAAACATATTAGACGAAGAGGCTTTTCTCGATGATTTAAAGTGTACCATCAGGGCGTACCCGAAAAATCAACTGATTATCAGACAGGGAGAAGTATGTGATGCTTTGTACATCCTGACGGTAGGTTCCGTTAAAACTGAAATCATCACCGAAAACGGCAATTTAGTCAGCATAGAAACAATTGAGGCACCCAGACCTTTGGTTTCAGAATTCTTGTTTTCGGATAATAACCAGTCACCGGTAAATGTAACGGCACTCGAAGAAGTCGAAATCATCAAAATACCCAAGTCGGAAATCGTGCGTCTGATGATGAGCAATCCTCATTTCATGCAGAATTACCTGACACACAATGCCAACAGGACGCAGTTTTTAACGAACCGGCTGCAATTATTGTCCATCAAGACCATCAAAGGAAAATTAGCTCATTACCTGTTGGAACAGGCACAAGGGTCTTTGAAGCCCTTTGTAATCAATAAAAGTCAGGGCGAACTGGCCGAATTTTTTGCCGTTGCCCGGCCTTCGTTTGCCCGGAGTTTATCGGAAATGATACACGATGGCATCATCCGGGTTACACGCCGTGAATACCAAATCCTGGACTTTGATAAATTAAAAGAATTGCTGGTTTAATCCAAATAAATGCTTATGATACCACTGATCATCAATGATTTTACATTACCCTTGCAACATCCGGTACTGAAGTTCCTGGTGATACTTATCATCATACTTTTTGCACCTATTTTGCTGAATAAGGTAAAAATTCCCCATATCTTAGGATTGATTATAGCCGGTGTCATTATAGGACCGCATGGAATCAATTTGCTGGAACGGGATAGCGGTATCATTCTTTCCGGTACGGCGGGATTGCTGTATATTATGTTCTTAGCCGGGATGGAAATTGATTTGGGCGATTTAAAAAAGAACAGTTTCAGAAGTATCTTTTTCGGACTGTTGACCTTTATTATCCCCATGGCATTGGGAATTATCAGCGGATATTATTTATTGCATTTCTCCATGCCGACTTCCATCATCATCGGAACCATGTTTGCTTCTCATACCCTGATTTCGTATCCTATTGTAAACAAGCTGGATGTTGTCAGAAACAGAGCGGTGGTTATTACCGTAGGAGGAACCATTGTCACCGTTACGCTGGCATTACTTGTTTTCGCGGTTATCATAGGCATGTCCACCGGTGGTGTTGACAATGTTTTCTGGACCAGATTATCAATTTCCCTGATCATTTTTTCGGCTATCGTGTTGATTCTGTTTCCCATCATCGGTCGTTGGTTCTTCAAACAGTATTCCGATAGTGTATCACAGTATATATTTGTGCTTGTACTTGTATTTTTGGGAGCTGTACTGGCTGAAGCTGCCGGAATAGAAGGCATCATCGGAGCTTTCCTCGCCGGTTTGTCGTTAAACCGGTTGGTGCCGGTGACTTCTCCCCTGATGAACCGGATTTCTTTCGTAGGAAACGCTATTTTTATCCCGTTTTTCCTGATTGGTGTTGGTATGTTGGTGGATTACAAGGCTTTTTTCAGTGACTGGAACTCCCTGTATGTCGCAGGAATTCTGACTGTTGTAGCTACGGCTTCAAAGTTTATTCCTGCCTGGATTACCCAGAAATCATTCCGGTTTACGGCTGATGAGCGGAACATGATATTTGGGTTGAGTAATGCACAGGCTGCTGCTACCCTGGCAGTCGTATTGGTGGGATACAACGTGATTCTGGGTTACACGCCTGACGGAGAGCCTGTTCGCCTGCTGAATGACAGTGTTTTAAACGGAACCATCATCATGATTCTGGTTACCTGCACCATTGCTTCATTGGTAACACAAAAAGCTGCTGTGAATATTTCACTGGCTGAAAATACCCACGTTGAAGCGGAGGATACAGATAATACGGAGAAAATACTGATTCCCCTGCGTTATCCGGAGACTGTTGACGAACTCATAAACCTGAGTTCTTTGTTGAAATCGAAGAAAAATCGTGAGGGGGTATATGGACTGAATATCATCAACAACGCATCCAAAGAAGAAAACAACCTGAAATTCGCGCACAAACTATTAGATAAAGCCCTGATATCAGCGTCGTCTGTTGATGTAAACATGCACAAGTTACTTCGCTATGACGTGAATATCGTGAATGGCATTACCAGTGTAATCAAGGAACATAATATTTCTGATTTAATCTTGAGCATTACCGAGAAGAAAGGTATGTCGGATTCATTTATTGGCAACCTGACCGAAGGAATTCTGACTAAAAGTAACATTACCACTTTTGTTTACAGAGCTACACAGCCGATATCTACCATCAAACGCCACATTGTAATCATTCCCAAAAATGCTGAATATGAAGTCGGTTTTCCTTTCTGGTTGATTAAAGTATGGAATATCGCGAAGAATTCGGGTGCTGTCATGGAATTCTACGGACACGAGAAAACCCTGAACCTGATTAAGGAGGTTCATCAGAAACACCCTATTGAAGCTGATTTTAAGATATTTGAAGACTGGGATGATTTCCTGATTTTATCGAGGGAAATTAAATCGGATGATAACCTGATTGTTGTTTTAAGCAGAGA
>JAKIYP010000057.1 GCA_022708505.1 Bacteroidota bacterium | reverse complement strand
ACTCACATCTGTGTTGATATACTCTAAAACTACCTGCAATTTTAACTCGTCCGTTAATCTGTTTACTTTTCTTCGCATAATCCTGATTTTTGTTTACTTTTTTGTAAACTTATTTCAGGACTAGACAACTTTCCGTTTTCCGTTTTCCGCTCTCCGTTTTCCGCTCTCCGTTATTCGCCATTAACAAAGTCAGTAAACAAATTACAGCTATCAAGCCAAAAAGAATCAGGCTATTATCTTCTGTTAACAACATGGTAATTGAAAACAGGACTGAAGCTATGAGTACAAAAATAAAAATAACCAGATTCATGTAAGCCAGCAACTGACCAAGTTTTCTTCCGGCATCAGCCTGTTGTATCACCGTTAGATTCGGCACCTGGAATATTCCCCCGAAACAGGCAGTTAAAAAAATCAGTACCAGAAACAATTGAAAATCTATTGGCAAAAATACAATAACCAATAAATTTATCAACATGCCGGTTAATCCATATAACATCAATGTTCTGTTCTTTACTTTCGCTGCCAAAACGCCGGCCAACCAGGTACCCAAAGCAATACCAATGGCAGCGAATGCCATTACAACGCCTATCGCCGTATTGGAAACCTGATAATATTTACCGGCATGAATAACGATATTCATCTGTAATAAAGCACCAATCAACCAAAAAACAGAAACGCCGAAAACAGCGGCATTAACCTGTTTAAAAGATTTTGCCAACTGATAAGAATCACGCAAGAATCGCCAGGGAAATAAATTTACTTTCAGTGAGGATGCCGTATCAGGAGCTGGCTCATCGGCTTTGATGTACAAGCTGGTTAAATACCCTGCTGCAGCAAGCAACATGAACACAGCCAAAAACACCCAAACCTGATAAGCATCACTTAACCAGGATGCGAGCACAGTTCCAATCAAAATACCAAGAAAAGCCATGGTTTCGAACATACCGCTACCTAAAGCACTCCCCTCAACGCCTCCGATATCCCTGATCAATCCATATTTTGCCGGCGAATACAAACAACTCTGAATCCCCATCAGCAAAACAGCCAACACAGCAATCACCACCCATTCATACCAAAAAGCGATGCAAGCAATAGCCATGATGGGGAATTCAAGGAGCTTAAAAAAACGAAAAACCTTTAGTTTTGAATAATGAACCGCTAATTTTCCACCCAGCGGAGATAAAATCAGATAGGGTACTACCAAAGAAGCTGAAACCAATGCAATAAGCTGTGACTGGGAAAGCCAGGAAGGTAAATTCCAGCCAATGGCAACAAAAATAATGGCATTCTTCAGGAAATTATCATTGAATACTCCTAAAAAGTTTGCTGCCAGCAGGCTTGTCCATTTTTTCATCCGTAATATTTAATTTTTTCAGATACAAATGTAGTAAATTGTAGCGAATAGTGAAGAATGCGAATCAGGGGTTGAAAATTAGTTCCCTCGCTACGCTCGGGATGACAAATTTATGCTGGATTAATATTACCCGTCGACCAAAGTCTGCAAAAGCTATTTTTATTTTTGCAGCGACGGGTGCTAAGGTTCCCGAACCGTCGCCGTAAAGAATCTAATTATAAATGGAAAGATAATGCGACGGTATTTGACAATACGGAATCATTGTCGTCCCGAACGGAAGTGAGGGATCTAAGGGACGCATCGAGGGATCTGATTTTCAACCCCTGATTCGCATTATTAGCTATTAGTTATTCATTACTAACTTTACCATATAATTTTTATTAAGATTCATTTACTATATTTTCTAAACAAGAAAACATTCTTTCCTTATATATTGTTAAATATAAACCCAATAAGAATTTTAACATTTAAATAAGTGATATATTTGCATCATTATGAAGCGCAGCACCATTATCATATTAATTTTGTCCATGGTTTTTTCTTTTGTCGGACTGATTATCATCCAGGCAAGATACGTAAAAGTAAATGCCGAGATGATTGAGAATCAGTTTGATGAAAGTGTGCACAGAAGTTTATTGAGCACGGTTATCCTGGTAGAAGAAAATGAAGCGCTTGAGTACCTGGCTCAAACACTGGAAGTATTGGATTACAATAAGAATTTGAATTTACTCCCCAATATGGCGCAGATGGACTCAGACAATCTGAACCAGATTGACACCACGAGTCGCAGACTTTCATCTTACAATCAGAACCTGAGCAAGCCGGAAATCCGGATTTCAACGCGGCACGGGAAAGCAACAATTGAAGAAACATCCAAATACCTGCAGGATAAATTCAGAAAAGAATTTTCAAGGTCGAAGACTATACTAGACCAGGCCGTTTTCCGGTGGCTAAGAGAGAGCAACAAAAAAGACATCAGCGAACGCGTTGATTTTGTAGAGCTTAACAACATACTCGAAAAATACCTGCTTAGCAACGGAATTGATTTACCGTTCTATTACAGTGTTGTTGATAAAAGAGGACGTGAAATTTTCAGGTGTAACAAGGACTTTCATTCCGATCACAACGAAAGTACCAGTAGCATCTACAAGCAGAAGTTTTTCCCGTTGGAGGAAAGCACCAATGAAATTTATTTACAAGTTACCTTCCCCACCAAAAAGAACTTTATCATCAGTTCAATGTACTTGTTATATCCTACCATTGTGTTAGTAGTGTTAATTTTAGGCATTTTTATTGTTGCATTAATTGTTATTTTTAAACAAAAACAGTTGAACAATATTAAGAATGATTTTGTTAATAACATGACACATGAACTGAAAACGCCTATTTCCAGCATCTCGCTGGCATCGCAAATGTTACAGGATCCGGGTGTAGGGAAAACCCCTGAAACATTAAAACACATATCGAAGGTGATCAGGGATGAAACCACACGGTTAAGCAGAATGGTTGAGGAAGTGTTAAAACTATCGCTCTTTGAAACAGAAAAATCGACTTTTAAAATGAAAGAGATGCATGTCAACGAGTTAATTGCACATACATCCGAAATTTTCTCGCTGAAGGTCGCTAACAAAGGGGGGAAAATTACAACCATTTTAAAGGCTCAGGATGATTTAATTATGGCTGATGAAGTACACTTCACCAATGTGATTCACAATCTGGTCGACAACGCCCTGAAATACAGCGACAAACCTTTATTACTGACATTGGAAACCTGGAATGAAAAAGATTATCTGATGATTAGCATTGAAGACAACGGTATCGGTATACAGAAAGAGGACCACAAAAGAATCTTTGAAAAGTTTTATCGTGTACCTACCGGGAATAAACACAATGTGAAAGGGTTCGGACTTGGACTGGCATATGTAAAAAAAATCATCCAGGAACACAGAGGAACCATCAAAGTTGATAGCGAATTAAATATCGGAACAAAATTTATTATTGCATTACCAACACTTAAATATACTGAATATGAATGATGAAAAAGTAAAAATCCTGTTATGCGAGGACGATGAAAACCTCGGCATGTTGCTAAGAGAATACCTTCAGACAAAGGGCTATGATGCAGACCTGCAACCAGATGGAGAAGCCGGATACAAAGCATTTACACGTGGCAAATATGATTTATGCGTTTTAGATGTTATGATGCCAAAAAAAGACGGTTTTGCGCTGGCAGCCGACATCCGCAGCATCAACACCGACGTCCCGATTATATTCCTGACGGCAAAATCCATGAAAGAAGATATTCTGCAGGGCTTTAAACTGGGTGCCGACGATTATTTGTCGAAACCTTTCAGCATGGAAGAACTGCTTTCCAGAATTGAATCTATCCTGAGAAGAGTTAGAGGTAAAAAAGTTAAGGATGTAGTTGTGTTTAACATTGGTGCGTTTATTTTTGATGCACAAAAACAAACCCTGGCATTTGATGGCGAAACAAAGAAATTAACCACCAAAGAATCTGAATTACTCCGGCTGTTAGCTTCGAATGCTAATAATATCCTGGAAAGAAATTATGCCTTGAAATCAATTTGGGAAGATGACAACTATTTCAATGCCCGTAGTATGGACGTGTATATCACCAAACTTCGTAAATTATTGAAGGATGACCCCAATGTGGCCATCATCAACATCCACGGAAAAGGTTATAAACTGATCACGCCACAAGCGGGGGAAATGTAAATTCTCACTGATTGAATTTTAAATTTAGTCATACTAATAAAATAACCGGAAAAGAAGATTTCCGGTTATTTTATTATAGATACATTCATAAAAAGAATTAGTTTATCTTTTCATTTCATAATCAGACGGACTAACCCATTTTGTCTGCTCCCAGGGCTCTTTAATATCCCCATTTATTATTCGCTCATAGAGATTCCAGTTTGACTGTTTACTGGTAGGATAGACATCAAAAACATCACCATTCCCAAACATACGGGGATCTTGTTGCTTTCTAAGTGTTTTCAACAACTGTTTCCTTAAGTCCTGTTTTCTTTTGATATATACCGGGTGTGAAGCAAGGTTATTAATACAGTCTTTATCCACTGAAAGATCATACAGTTCCTCTTCCGGACGGAGATTGAAACTCATATTATAGTACCAGATATTATCTCCATCGCGGTCCATTTGTAATATGGATGTTTTTGTGGGTGAACCATCTGCATCCAGATAACCTGTCTCGGGATTACCAGCAGGCCATAGATGCGGTTTCATATTGTATATGTATAATAAATCATCTTTAATGATAGCCCTGATGGGATATGACTGATTACCGGGTCTGCCATTATCATGACGCTCTCTTCCTAACACAACATGATCTCTGTCTTTTTCTATCAGCCCTCCTTTTTTACTCTTGAAGATATTTAGCAGACTTTTTCCGGCGGGCTCATGCATGTTGAATTTTCGATAATCTGAACGCGTGAGTTCGAGCATCGTTGGAGCAAAATCGACAAAATTTACATAGTCATCTACAGTCCTGCCGGGATTTACAATACCATTCTTCCACATCACAGCCAAAGGCATGTGGTTTGATATTTCATAATTATTTCCTTTACTTCTTGGAAAAGGCATCCCGTTATCTGAGGTTACGATGACTACTGTATTGTTTAACAATCCCCTTTTCTCCAATTCATCTACATATAATTCTATTTGGCGGTCAAAATACTCAATCTCATAGGCATAATCAAGCATATCAGTGCGTACGAGCTCATTATCCGGCCAATAGGCTGGAACACTATCAATCATTGCAGTAGATTTTCCACCCAATTTTTCACCAGAACCAAGTTTATAAGACCTGTGAGGCTCAAAACATCCAAACCAAAAGAACCAGGGTTGAGTTTCATTTTGTTGATTCAGAAAATCCCTGAAATTTTCGAGATAATCATTGCTACTAATTGCATTGGTTGGAGGTTTAAGTTTATTTTTCTGAAATGGTTTTCCAGTAAGCAGTCTTGGTTTCCCATCAACTTTACCTTCATCACCAGGTCCCCATCCTTTTCCTGTAAAAGCAAGCTCATAACCATTGCTGGCAATTACCTCCGTAAACACCACTAAATCCGTCGGAAAAACCGGTGAATGATTTGCAGCAGCTCCCGATTGCCAGGAATACAGGCCTGTCAGGATTGATGACCTGGAAGGAGCAGACTTGGCGTTGGGGGTGTAACAATTTCGAAAGAGAATTCCTTCTGATGCGACTCTGTCGAATCCCGGAGTTTTAACCCACACTGAACCATTTGCACTAAAATGCGGAAATGATGCATCATCAGCTATAATGAAGAGGATATTAGGGCGATCATCTTTCTTTACATGGTCATGCTGTGCCCGTACATCAAAAATTCCAAGTAAATTTGTCGCTAACAAGGCCGAAGAAATTATGTAACTGCGCTTCATGGGTATTATTTTATATAGCTTGCTAAAAGCCTGACTCTTATTTAAATCTCCCCTGTATCTCCTCCTGTGTCCAGATGGTCATAATCAATTTCCCATCCGGTGTATGATTATGCGTCGGACAAGCAAAAAGCTGATCAACCAAATCACTCATTTCTTCTTTTGTCATTGTTTGACCGGTTTGAATAGCCGCTGTTTCGGCCAACGACAAAGCTATCTGCTCATGAATTACCGACAAAGCATCACCGGTAGCCTGTTTTACCCGCTCAAGCATATCACTCAACAAGGGCAACACGCCAGAGGAACTTTTCAATTGAGCCGGAATGCCTTTGATCTGGTACTGATAAGTTTTATCCGCCTCAAACTCAAAACCCACATACCGGAGTTCAGCTTTAATTTGTTCGAAAAACAGGTAGTCATCAGGCATCAGTTGCAGTACCTCCGGGAACAACAGTTGTTGTGAAAACCCTTTCTTTTCACCTATTTCCTTCATAAACTGATCAAAAAGAATGCGGATATGCGCCCGGCGTTGATCAATCATCAACATGCCCGATTTAACTGAAGTTATGATGTACCTGTTTTTTAATTGAAAATAAACTCCTGAATTTTCACTGTCTTTGTTCAGTTTCGACTGAAAAATCTCGACCGGTCGTTCCGGCTCTCTCTCTTCCTGATCTGAGGTGCCTGATTGCTTTTCAAAGCCTTTATACAACTCCTCCCATTCCATTTGCGGACGCTTATATGTTGAAGTGCCAAACGGATTATAAGATGGATTGAATGAGGTCCTGGGCGGTGAAATAACGCTATCGGCTTTCTGAACGGGAATCTCAGGCACACCTTCTCTATCGAAATCAATAGAAGGAACAATATTGAATTTCCCCAGCGCTTCTTTTACTGTAGCCGATAAAATAGACCAAATTGCCTGTTCGTTTTCAAATTTAATTTCAGTCTTTGTCGGATGAATATTGATATCGATGGTTTGCGGGTCGACTTCAAAATAGATAAAGTACAACGGATTATCGGTTGACTGTATTAACTGGTTATACGCCAGCATGACGGCTTTATGAAAATAGGGATGACGCATGTATCTCCCATTCACAAAAAAGAACTGATGAGCCTGTTTCTGAGCATATTCCGGTCGCCCAATAAAACCATTGATGGCAACCAGGTTGGTATCAGTTTCTATCGTCAATAATTGCTGATTGAGTTTCTTCTTTGCACTGCCAAAAACCTGCTCAATCCTGAGTTTGGTGTTGGATACAGGCAGTTTGAATATCTCATCATCTCCGTCATAAAAAGAAAATTCCACGTCGGGATGCACCAACACGATACGGTAAAACTCCTGCAAAATGTGGTTTTTTTCAACACTGTCACTTTTCAGAAAACGACGGCGGGCAGGCACATTGAAAAACAAATTTTTAATCTGAAAAGTAGTTCCCCTGTCACATTGAACCGGTTCTTGCCTGAAAACCCGGCTACCGGCAATTTCAACCAGCGTTCCAAGTTCATCCTCTTCTCTGCGTGAACGCATTTCCACCTGAGCAACTGCTGCTATCGAAGCCAGGGCCTCACCTCTGAATCCCATCGTACGAATAGAAAACAAATCCTGTGCATCCTTAATTTTGGAAGTTGCATGGCGCTCGAACGCCATACGGGCATCCGTTTCACTCATCCCCTTTCCGTTATCAGACACCTGAACAAGGGTCCGTCCGGCATCCTTAATGATTACCCTGATGAAGCTTGCTCCGGCATCAATGGCATTTTCAACCAGTTCTTTCAGCACAGATGCCGGTCGCTGTATCACCTCCCCGGCTGCAATCTGATTCGCAACAGAATCCGGTAATAAATGAATAATATCACTCATGTAGTTGAAATGTACCCTTTAATATCAAGGGTAATGAAGTTTTATCTTACTAAAAAATAGGCAATCAAAAGCAAAATCAAAATAATGAGAACCAGACGAATATTCGACTGCCGGGTTTGTGCATGCTTTGAATTTCTGTTTTTATCGGCCATCTCCCGGAAGGAACCCCGACGAAGCACCTTAGGTTCATATCCTTCATTTTTTACTTCAGTTTGTCCCTCTTGTTCCATTTTTTTCATACGATCTTTTTGTGCTTCCTTCTTCGGATCGTAGTATATCGGTTTATATTTATAAACCAATGGCTTATGTAACTTAAAAAAACTCATATTTCCAGATTTTTTAATACGTATTTCAAAAAAACGTAAAAACTATGTTCAAAACTGACCACTAACCACTAACCACTCCTATATAAACTCCCCATCGAATGAAACAACGGCATCATTCACAAACTGACGTATGCGTGCTTCTTCGTCTTTCTTACAAATCAGCAACACATTATCTGATTCAGCGACCAAATACCCCGACAAACCTTCAATTACTGCCAACTTATTCTGAGGTAACGCTACAATATTGTCGCTGCTTTCGTAATACAATGTTTTACACTTTAGCGTGACATTTTGATACTCGTCTTTGTTCGACATTTCATACAGGGAGCCCCAGGTTCCCAAATCTGTCCAGCCAATATCGGCACAAAGTACATACACATTATCTGCTTTCTCCATGATACCATAATCAATGGAGATATTCATACAGGTTGGATAAATCTCATTGATAAAATCCTGCTCTTTTGCTGTATTGAAGAGTTTCTCTCCTGCACTGAATTTCGTTGCGACATCGGGCAAAAGAGACTGAAAAGCCGCATCAATCGTTTTCAGGTTCCAGAGAAAAATACCTGAATTCCAATAAAATTCGCCTGTTTCATAGAAAACCTGTGCCAGTTCGGCATTGGGTTTCTCTGTAAATGTTTTAACCTTATGTAAGTTTCCGGCTCCTTCTTCAACCTGGATATATCCGTAACCCGTTTCAGGGCGACTGGGTTTTATCCCGATTGTAAGCAAAGAATCGTTATTTTCTATAAAATCTATTCCAGCTCTCAACACATCAATAAAATCATTTTCTTTCAGAATCAGATGATCTGAGGGTGCAACGATTATATTTGCCTGTTCTGTTATGGCTTTTATTCTGTTTACCGCGTAAGCGATGCAAGGTGCAGTATTTCGTCTGTGGGGCTCGAGCAACACCTGGTTCTCCTTTATTTCGGGAAGTTGTTCGAGTATAGTATCTTTATAAATCACATTGGAGACAATAAGGATATTTTCTGCCGGAACCACTTTTCTGAAACGATCGTAGGTCATTTGTAACAAAGAACGTCCGGTTCCGAAGAAATCAAGAAACTGTTTCGGTCTGTTTGTTCTGCTAAACGGCCAGAAACGGCTGCCGACACCTCCGGCCATGATTACACAGTAATTCGGATTCATGATATATTGAGTTAATTTATCTGCTTAAAAAGTTTATCTTATTTGACAGCACTAAGATAGTGAGATTATTTTGTTACGACAAAAAACGGGATAGCTTTTTACAGCTATCCCGTTTAATTTATCAGACAAAATGATTATTGTTCATTGGCTTCCATATCCAGCACATTCTTTCTGGCGTCAACCTTTTTGTCGTATTCATCTCTTGAGTAAACCACGACCTTTTCGATTTCACGCTGACCCGTACCGGCAGGAATAAGGTGACCACAAATCACGTTTTCTTTCAAGCCTTCGAGACGGTCAATCTTGCCGTTGATAGCAGCATCGTTGAGCACCTTGGTTGTTTCCTGGAAGGAAGCAGCCGACATGAAACTGCTTGTTTGCAGCGCAGCACGTGTAATCCCTTGCAGAATCTGGTTGGATGTTGCAGGAACTGCATCACGGGTTTCTACCAGACGAAGGTCACGACGCTTGAGCGCACTGTTTTCGTCACGCAATTTACGTGGTGTAATGATCTGACCTGGTTTCAGTGTTGCTGAATCACCCGGATCAACAATTACTTTCTTGCCCCAGATGCGGTCGTTTTCTTCCATGAACTCGTTCTTATCAACGATTTGTTTTTCGAGGAAGCGGGTATCACCCTGCTCCAGGATTTCGACCTTGCGCATCATCTGACGTACGATTACCTCGAAATGTTTGTCGTTGATTTTCACACCCTGAAGACGATATACGTCCTGTACTTCGTTCACGATATAATCCTGAACGGCAGTCGGACCCTTAATCATCAGGATATCCGTTGGTGTGATGGCTCCGTCGGACAACGGGGTTCCGGCACGTACGAAGTCATTTTCCTGCACCAAAATCTGTTTTGAAAGCGGAATCATGTACTTCTTCACCTCTCCTGATTTGGATGTCACACTCAACTCACGGTTACCACGCTTGATTTTTCCGAAGTTTACTTCTCCGTCAATTTCGGCTACAACAGCCGGATTTGATGGGTTACGGGCTTCGAACAATTCTGTTACACGTGGAAGACCACCCGTGATGTCACCGGTTTTACCAACTGCACGCGGAATCTTAACGAGCATCTGTCCTGCTTTGATGGCATCACCGTTCTCAAGCACTAAGTGAGCGCCTACGGGAAGGTTGTAAGTACGAAGTACTTCTCCGTTCTTATCCAGGATGTGCGCACTCGGCACTTTATTTCTATCTTTCGATTCGATGATAATCTTTTCACGTAAACCGGTTGCCTCGTCGACATCGGTTTTGAAAGTCACGTTATCAATTACATCTTCGAATTCGATTTTACCTTCAATCTCAGAAATGATCACGGCATTGAACGGGTCCCATTCGCAAATAACCTGCCCTTTCGTTGCACTATCACCCTGTTTTGCATACAATTTTGAACCGTAAGGGATGTTCTGGGTTGTCAGCGTAATACCTGTGTTCGTATCGATCACACGCATTTCGGCCAGACGGCTAACCACCACCTGATAAACATTGTCCTTTTCATCCTTCACATCCACCGTACGCAACTCATCAAATTCAAGAAGGCCATCATAACGAAGGGCAATCTTAGATTCTGCTGCAATGTTGGATGCGATACCACCGACGTGGAACGTACGCAGTGTCAGCTGAGTACCCGGCTCACCGATCGACTGGGCAGCGATAACACCGACAGCTTCTCCCATGTGAACCATCTTTCCGGTGGCTAAGTTACGTCCGTAACATTTAGCACAAACACCTTTTTTTGATTCGCAGGTAAGCACTGATCTGATTTCAACCCTTTCGATAGGTGATTCCTGAATTTTTTTAGCCAACGGCTCTGTAATCTGCTCTCCCGATTCAACAATAAGTTCACCGGTAAGCGGATGATAGATATCGTGTACAGAAACACGACCCAGTATTCTTTCATACAAGGAAGAAATCACTTCCTCGTTATTTTTCATTTCTGTCGCTACCAAACCACGCAAGGTTCCGCAGTCATCTTCGGTGATAATCACATCCTGCGACACGTCAACCAAACGACGGGTAAGGTAACCGGCATCAGCCGTTTTCAGAGCCGTATCCGCCAAACCTTTACGGGCACCGTGGGTAGAGATAAAGTACTCCAATACCGACAGACCTTCTTTAAAGTTCGACAAAATCGGGTTTTCAATAATCTGACCGCCTTCGGCGCCTGATTTCTGAGGTTTTGCCATCAAACCACGCATACCGGAAAGCTGACGAATTTGCTCTTTAGAACCACGGGCACCCGAATCAAGCATCATGTAAACCGAGTTGAAACCCTGGTTGTCATTGGCCAGCTGTTTCATCAGAATATTTGACAACTTTGAGTTAATGTGCGTCCATGTATCGATGATTTGATTGTAGCGTTCGTTGTTGGTAATGAATCCCATGTTATAGAGATTCATAATTTCTTCTACTTCCGCATTACCCTCTTTAACCAAATCTTCTTTCTCTGCCGGAATAATCACATCGTTCAGGTTGAAAGACAAACCGCCTTTGAAAGCCATGCTGTAACCCAGGTCTTTGATATCGTCGAGGAACTGAGCAGTACGAGAAACACCGCAAACTTCAATTACATTACCGATGATGTCACGCAGCGATTTTTTAGAAAGCAGTTCATTGATGTAACCCACTTCAGCAGGAACACATTTATTGAATAAAATGCGACCTACCGTAGTTTCGATAATCTTCTGAACAGGCTCACCTTTTTCATTAACATCGTAAATACGAACCTTAATCCAAGCATGCAAAGCAACTTTGCCTTCATTGTAGGCTATTTCAGCTTCCTCTGCAGAATAGAAAATCAATCCTTCACCTTTTGCTCCCTGACGTGGTTTAGTGATGTAATACAATCCCAACACCATGTCCTGAGAAGGAACTGTGATAGGAGCCCCATTTGCAGGGTTCAGGATATTATGTGATGCCAACATCAACATTTGAGCTTCCAGCACTGCTTCATTACCAAGTGGTAAATGCACTGCCATCTGGTCACCGTCGAAGTCGGCATTGAAAGCCGTACAGGACAAAGGGTGTAACTGAATTGCTTTACCTTCAATCATTTTAGGCTGGAAAGCCTGAATACCAAGACGGTGAAGTGTCGGAGCACGGTTTAGCAATACGGGATGTCCTTTCATCACGTACTCTAATATATCCCAGATTACCGGGTCTTTGCGGTCCACGATTTTTTTCGCTGACTTCACCGTTTTCACGATTCCGCGCTCGATGAGCTTGCGGATTACGAAGGGTTTATAAAGTTCAGCAGCCATGTCTTTTGGCAGACCGCATTCATGCATTTTCAATTCAGGACCTACGACGATAACCGAACGGGCTGAATAGTCAACACGTTTACCAAGCAGGTTCTGACGGAAACGTCCCTGTTTACCTTTCAATGAATCAGAAAGTGATTTCAGCGGACGGTTGGCGTCCGTCTTAACAGCACTAGATTTACGGCTGTTATCGAACAGAGAGTCAACTGATTCCTGCAACATACGTTTTTCGTTACGCAGAATTACTTCCGGCGCTTTGATTTCGATTAGTCGTTTCAGTCGGTTATTACGGATAATCACACGACGGTACAAGTCATTCAGATCGGAAGTTGCAAAACGACCGCCATCTAGCGGTACAAGGGGACGCAACTCAGGTGGAATTACCGGAACAATTTTAACAATCATCCATTCCGGTTTATTTTTGTGCTTAGAAGCACGGAATGACTCTACAATCTGCAAACGTTTCAGCGCTTCATTTTTACGTTGTTGTGATGTATCGTTACCGGCTTTGTGGCGCAAGTCATAAGACAACTCATCCAAATCAAGACGTGTCAGCAAATCATAAATTGCTTCTGCACCCATTTTGGCAATGAACTTATTCGGATCCGTATCTTCCAGCATTTGATTTTCACGTGGAAGAGCTTCCATGATGTCCAGGT
>JAKIYP010000056.1 GCA_022708505.1 Bacteroidota bacterium | reverse complement strand
TCATCCAAATCAAGACGTGTCAGCAAATCATAAATTGCTTCTGCACCCATTTTGGCAATGAACTTATTCGGATCCGTATCTTCCAGCATTTGATTTTCACGTGGAAGAGCTTCCATGATGTCCAGGTATTCTTCTTCCGATATCAGTTCGCCATCGATGATGTTTTCACCGTTATCAGCAGCACCTGCCTGAATAATCACATATTTTTCATAATAGATGATCGCATCTAATTTCTTGGTTGGCATTCCGAGCAGATAACCAATCTTATTAGGCAACGAACGGAAATACCAGATATGGGCAACAGGAACCACCAACTGAATGTGACCAACGCGTTCGCGACGGACTTTCTTTTCAGTCACCTCAACACCACAACGATCGCAGACAATACCTTTATAACGGATACGTTTGTATTTTCCGCAATGACATTCAAAATCTTTGGTAGGACCAAAAATACGTTCGCAGAACAAACCGTCACGTTCAGGCTTATAAGTCCGGTAGTTGATGGTTTCAGGTTTGAGTACCTCACCGCTTGATAATTTTAGAATTTCTTCGGGAGATGCTAATCCGATAGAAATTTTATTAAAATTACTCTTTGTTTTATTATCAGTTTTAAAAGCCATATATACTTTTGTTTTTCTTTTTAACTGTTTATTGTGTAATGTGTATTGTGTAATGCATGATGTGAAATGTATTTATTTTGCATGACACACCATAATTTAAACAATTACACTTATTCCAGGTTGACACTCAGACCGAGACCTCTCAGCTCATGCAGCAATACATTGAGGGATTCCGGAATACCGGGGGCCGGCATTGGTTCACCTTTAACAATTGCTTCATAAGTACGGGCACGACCGAGCACGTCATCCGATTTCACGGTCAGGATTTCCTGCAGGATATGAGCTGCACCGAATGCTTCAAGCGCCCAAACCTCCATTTCCCCGAAACGCTGTCCACCGAACTGAGCTTTACCACCAAGAGGCTGTTGCGTAATCAACGAGTACGGACCGATTGAACGGGCATGCATTTTATCTTCAACCATGTGACCCAGCTTCAGCATATAAATAATACCTACCGTTGCTGTTTGGTCGAAGCGCTCACCAGTTCCACCATCATACAAGAATGTCTTACCGTATTGAGGTACACCGGCTTTGTCTGTCCACTCATTCAAATCTTCCAGGTTTGCACCGTCGAAAATCGGAGTTGCAAAACGAACACCCAATTCTTTTCCGGCCCATCCAAGTACCGTTTCGAATATCTGTCCCAGGTTCATACGGGAAGGTACACCCAGCGGGTTCAACACGATATCAACCGGAGTTCCGTCGGCAAGGAAAGGCATATCTTCCTGACGAACGATACGCGATACAATACCTTTATTACCGTGACGACCGGCCATTTTATCACCTACGCGGATTTTACGTTTTTTCGCAATATAAACCTTAGCTACCTGTACAATACCGGTTGGCAATTCATCACCAATGGTGATATTGAATTTCTGACGCTTAATCTGCGCATCCAGCTCTTTGTATTTCTTCAGGTAATTCAGGATGAGTTGTCTGATCAGCTCATTTTTCTGTGCATCCTGCGTCCATTTACTTAACTGTACCGTTGAGTAATCAATTTCACGCAATCTTTCTTCCGTGAATTTACTGTTTCTGGAAATTAAATCTGTACCCAGAAAGTCTTTCACACCAGCCGATGGCTTGTCGGCAGTTAACACCAACAATTTTTCGATTAGCGTATTTCTCAATACATTGGCCTGCGCTTCGAATTCTTCATCCAAACGGGGCAATACGGCTTTATCAGCCAATTTTGATTTCCTGTTTTTCTGAGCCTTAGAGAACAGACGTTTACCGATTACCACACCCGACAATGACGGGGTAGCTTTGAGTGATGCATCTTTAACATCTCCGGCTTTATCACCGAAAATGGCCCTAAGCAGTTTTTCTTCCGGAGAAGGATCTGATTCTCCCTTCGGTGTGATTTTACCAATGATGATGTCACCCGGCTCAATACGGGCGCCAACGCGAATGATACCATTTTCATCCAGGTCGCGGGTTGCCTCTTCACTGACATTCGGAATATCAGCCGTAAATTCTTCCACGCCCCTTTTGGTTTCACGCACTTCAAGTAGCTGTTCTACCACATGTACTGAGGTAAACACATCATCGCGCACCAATCTTTCATTGATTACAATTGCATCCTCAAAGTTATAACCCTTCCAGGGCATAAATGCCACTTTCAGGTTTTTACCGATCGCCAGTTCACCTTGCTGGGTTGAATATCCTTCTGTCAGAATCATACCCGGTTCAACCCGATCTCCTTTGCGTACCAGCGAACGCAGGTCGATGGTTGTATTTTGGTTTGTTTTCTGGAATTTCGGTAATTTATATTCTTTTACAGCCGATTCGAAGCTGATAAATTCTTCTTCTTCGGTTCTGTCATATTTAATTTTGATACAGTCGGCATCGGTATAAACTACTTCACCATATCCTTCTGCTGTAATCTGTGTACGGGAATCACGAATCAGCTGGCCTTCGATTCCGGTACCCACGATCGGAGCCTCACAACGCAACAGCGGCACTGCCTGGCGCATCATGTTCGATCCCATCAACGCACGGTTCGCATCATCATGTTCAAGGAAAGGAATCAATGCTGCCGCGATGGAGGCAATCTGTGACGGAGAAACGTCCATCAGATGTACCTGATCAGGAGCTACAACCGGGAAATCAGCGCCTAAACGTGATTTAACCTTTGTACGGATAAATGTACCGTCGTCATTCAACGGAGCATTACCCTGTGCTACCACGAGGTCTTCTTCCTCTTCAGCCGTATAATATTTGATACCGTTCGCACTGGTATCAACAATTGCGTTGCTTACCGTACGATAAGGTGTTTCAATAAATCCTAAATCATTAATCTTCGCGTAGATACACAAAGATGAAATCAACCCGATGTTCGGACCTTCAGGTGTCTCAATCGGACACAGACGACCATAGTGCGTATAATGTACGTCACGAACCTCGAAACCTGCACGTTCACGTGACAGACCACCAGGACCGAGTGCCGACATACGACGTTTGTGTGTAATCTCAGCGAGCGGATTTTGCTGATCCATGAACTGCGAGAGCGCGTTCGTTCCGAAGAAAGAATTGATAACCGAAGAAATACTCTTCGCGTTAATCAGGTCGATAGGGGTAAACACCTCATTATCGCGCACATTCATTCGTTCGCGGATGGTACGGGCCATACGTGACAGTCCGACACCGAACTGGTTGTACATTTGTTCACCGACCGTACGGACACGACGGTTACTCAAGTGGTCGATATCATCCACCTCGGCTTTCGAGTTAATCAACTCGATCAGATATTTGATGATTTCGATGATGTCTTCCTTTGTCAACACTTTAACGTCGGGATTAATCGACAGGTTGAGTTTACGGTTGATACGGAAACGGCCCACATCCCCTAAATCGTAACGTTTTTCAGAGAAGAACAGGTTGTTGATAACTTCGCGCGCAGTAGAATCGTCAGCAGGTACTGCATTTCGCAATTGACGGTAAATATATACCACTGCTTCCTTTTCCGAGTTACTCGGGTCTTTCTGCAAGGTGTTATAAATGATTGCATAATCATTTTGATTGGCATCACCCCTATGTAACAGAATCGTTTGAGTTCCCGACTCCAGGATGTCATCAATGTGTTTGTTCTCAAGAACAGTTTCCCTGTCGATTACAACCTCGTTACGTTCAATACTTACCACCTCACCGGTATCCTCATCTACAAAGTCTTCTACCCAGCTTTTCAATACACGGGCGGCAAGTTTTTGTCCTACCGCTTTTTTCAGGCTGGCCTTACTTACCTTAATTTCTTCGGCAAGATTGAATATTTCGAGAATATCTTTATCACTTTCGAATCCGATAGCACGCAGAAGCGTAGTTACCGGTAATTTCTTTTTACGGTCGATGTAAGCATACATCACATTGTTGATGTCGGTTGCAAACTCGATCCAGGAGCCACGGAAAGGAATGATACGTGCCGAGTACAATTTTGTACCGTTGGCATGCATACTCTGACCGAAGAACACACCCGGAGAACGGTGTAACTGAGAAACAATCACACGTTCGGCACCGTTAATAACAAAAGTACCTTTGGGAGTCATGTAAGGAATAGGTCCCAGGTAAACATCCTGAATAACCGTATCAAAATCCTCATGATCCGGGTCGGTACAATAAAGCTTTAATTTAGCTTTTAAAGGAATAGAATAAGTTAAGCCCCTTTCGATACATTCCTCGATGCTGTATCTGGGAGGGTCAACATAGTAATCGAGGAACTCAAGGATAAAATTGTTTCGGGTATCTGCAATTGGAAAGTTTTCCATGAAAACCTTATACAGACCTTCGGTTTTCCTTTTTTCAGGGGAAGTGTCCATCTGAAAAAAGTCATGAAAAGATTTTAATTGAACTTCCAAAAAGTCGGGATAATCAAACTGGTTTTTAATGGAAGCAAAATTGATTCTCTGATCTTTATTTGGTGAAGACATTTTCAAAGAGTTTATTGTTGATGCGGTGAACTTAACTGTGGTGAACCCACGGAAATGAGTTCGATATTAATATAGACATGAAAAGGTTTAGAATCCCCCTTAGCGAGGGAATCTAAACCACAATCCTGATTATCAGGCAATTTTTATTTTTACTTAAGTTCTACTTCAGCTCCGCCTTCAGTCAACGCTTTGTTCAGGGCATCTGCTTCGTCTTTTGTAACACCTTCTTTGATTGCAGAAGGAGCTGCGTCTACAAGGTCTTTAGCTTCTTTCAAACCGAGACCGGTAAGTTCTTTCACTAATTTAACGATTGCTAATTTATTAGCACCTGCGCTTTTCAAAATTACATCGAAAGAATTTTTTTCTTCTACTGCTTCAGCAGCAGCTCCGGCAGCAGGACCGGCAGCAACAGCAACAGCTGCGGCAGCGGGTTCGATACCATATTCGTCTTTCAAAATTTGAGCTAACTCATTTACTTCTTTAACGGTCAAGTTAACTAATTGTTCTGCAAAAGCTTTCAAATCTGCCATTGTCTTAATTTTTATAGATTTTATTTTTTGTTTTTATTCTGAGATTATCTTTCCGACAATGTTTTTAACACGCCGTGAATAGTAGTACCTCCTGATTGGAGTGCGGACACAACGTTCTTAGCAGGCGATTGCAACAATCCGATGATTTCGCCGATAAGTTCGTTTTTGCTCTTGATTGAAATCAGTGTTTCCAACTGGTTTTCACCAATATAGAATGACTCTTCAACGTATGCAGCTTTCAGCAAAGGTTTTTTTGTTTTGCTGGCTTTGCTGAATTCTTTAATCAGTTTAGCAGGAGCATTGCCATTGTTAGAAAGCATAAGTGAGGTTTCTCCTTTCAATGAACCAAAAAGTTCGCTGAAATCAGTTCCTGTATTTTCTAATGCTTTTCTGAGCAAGGTGTTTTTAACTACCAGGAGTTTCACATCCTGTTTATAGCAAGTTCTGCGTAATTTACTGGTTTCTTCAGCATTCAATCCACCGATATCGGTCAGATAGAAATGTGCATATGATTGAATCGTTGATTCAAGTTGTTTTATAACTGCGCTTTTATCTTCCTTTTTCATAAACTTTTAATTTTATTCTTCAACTGATTTTGGGTCAATTTTAATACCCAGACTCATTGTGCTCGAAAGATAAATGCTCTTCACATAAGTACCTTTGGCCGCTGTCGGTTTCAGTTTCATCAGTGTAGAGATAAATTCTTTGGCATTTTCAACAATCATCTCGGAAGTGAAAGACACTTTACCGATAGATGTATGAACGATACCGGCTTTATCAACCTTGAAGTCGATTTTACCTTGTTTTACCTCTTTAACTGCACTTGCCACATCATTGGTAACAGTACCGCTTTTGGGGTTTGGCATCAATCCGCGCGGACCAAGCACGCGACCCAGCGCACCTAATTTACCCATGATAGCAGGCATCGTGATGATCACATCAACATCAGTCCAACCGCCTTTTATTTTTTCGATATATTCATCGAGGCCGACATAGTCAGCTCCGGCTTCTTTAGCCGCTGCTTCCTGATCGGGTGTACATAATGCAAGAACCCTTACTTGTTTACCGGTTCCGTTTGGTAACGACACAACGCCGCGTACCATCTGGTTGGCTTTACGTGGGTCAACACCTAAGCGTACATCAATATCTACAGAAGCATCGAATTTAGTTGTAGTAATTTCCTTAACCAATTCAGCTGCTTCCTTTAGTGTATAGGCTTTTCCCGCTTCAACTTTTGCGTTAGCCAACTTTTGATTTTTTGTCAGTTTACTCATTATTGAAGTCTTTATTAATTATTACCAGGAAAATTACCTTTTACGGTAATGCCCATACTTCTCGCTGTACCGGCTACCATTTTCATGGCAGCGTCTAACTCAAAACAATTCAAATCGACCATTTTATCTTCGGCAATTTGTTTTACCTGTTCCCAGGTAATTTCAGCCACCTTTTTACGGTTTGGCTCAGCCGAACCTCCCTTAGCTTTTGAAGCTTCCAGCAGCTGAATGGCAACCGGAGGAGTTTTAACAACAAAGTCGAATGATTTGTCTGTGTAGTAGGTGATAACAACAGGTAAAACCTTACCGGCTTTATCCTGGGTTCTGGCATTAAATTGTTTGCAAAACTCCATAATGTTGATCCCTTTAGAACCCAATGCAGGTCCTACCGGGGGAGATGGGTTTGCCGCACCTCCTTTAATCTGTAATTTAATAAGTCCAGCAATCTCTTTAGCCATAATTGTTATTTTTTGAAGATTAAATGGAAAAACCGGTTTGTAACTGAACCGACTATTCCCGTTCTACTTGATTGAAAGATAGTTCAAGCGGAGTTTTCCGGCCGAACACCAAAACCATAACTTTGAGTTTTTTCTTCTCGGTGTTGACTTCCTCGATGATACCCGTGAAACCATTAAACGGACCGGAAATAACTTTTACGCTTTCATCCTTCAGGTATGGAGTCAGCAAGTCAGCTTCGCTTTCCTGCATTTCATCCACAACCCCGAGGATTCTGTTCACCTCGGCACTGCGTACCGGAGTGGGGACGTTGTTTTTTTCCTCTAAAAATCCGAAAACATTTGGAATCTGACGGATACGGTGAGCAACTTCTCCAACGAGATTCGCCTCTATCAATACATATCCCGGCATGAGATTAATCTCTTTCGTGATATGTTTTCCGTTGCGAATAATTATCTTTTTTTCAGTCGGAATAACAACCTGAGAAACAAACTGACCAAGATCGGAATTTTTGATGTCAGCATCTATATATTCCTTTACTTTGCTTTCTTTTCCACTAAAGGCACGTAATACGTACCATTTGAAGTTGTTTGTCTCAGACACAGTTAAATCCTCCTAAATTAATTACAATAATTTTTCGTACACGAAAGTCATGATAGTTTCAAAACCCAGGTCCATAACCCATACTATCAAGGCAATAATGATGGAAGCAATCAAAACCACGATAGCACTGTTCATCAATTCTGCGCGTGTTGGCCACGACACTTTCTGAACAAGTTCTGTATACGACTCTTTGATATAGTTTACTACTTTCATATATAAATAGAATTTGCACGGGCAGAGAGGCTCGAACTCCCGACACCTGGTTTTGGAGACCAGTGCTCTACCAACTGAGCTACGCCCGTAAGCCCCCTAAATCCCCCCAAGGGGGACTTTTGACGGGGAATTATTTCCACAGCTTCCGGAAAAAGCCCTCCCTTTGGGGGAGGGTTTGGGAGGGGCTGTTTAGTCTAATAATTCAGTAATCTGACCTGAACCTACTGTACGTCCACCTTCACGGATAGCAAAACGCAAACCTACATTACAAGCTACAGGGTAAATCAGTTTTACTGTGATTTCCAGGTTGTCACCAGGCATTACCATTTCAGTTCCTTCCGGCAATTGGATTTCACCTGTTACGTCCAGTGTACGGATGTAGAACTGAGGACGATATTTGTTATGGAATGGAGTGTGACGACCACCTTCTTCTTTCTTCAGGATATAAACTGCAGCTTTGAAAGTAGTGTGAGGAGTCACTTTACCCGGGTGGGTAATAACCATACCACGTTTGATTTCATCTTTGTCGATACCACGCAATAATAAACCTACGTTATCACCAGCCTGACCTTCGTCCAGAATTTTGCGGAACATTTCCACACCGGTTACAACTGATTTTTTAGCTTCGTGACCCAAACCAATAATCTGAACTTCTTCACCTGTTTTGATGATACCGGTTTCGATACGACCTGTAGCTACAGTTCCACGACCTGTGATAGAGAACACGTCTTCTACCGGCATCAGGAACGGTTTATCAACAGCACGCTCAGGTAATTCAATCCATGTATCAACAGCATCCATCAGTTCCATTACTTTGTCTTCCCACTGTGCTGCACCATTCAATGCACCAAGAGCAGAACCACGGATGATAGGTGTGTTGTCACCATCAAATTCATAGAATGAAAGCAGTTCACGCATTTCCATTTCTACCAATTCCAACATCTCTTCGTCATCGACCATATCGCATTTGTTCATGAAAACAACGATACGGGGAACGTTTACCTGACGAGCCAACAGAATGTGCTCGCGAGTTTGAGGCATCGGACCGTCAGTAGCAGCAACCACGATGATAGCACCATCCATTTGAGCAGCACCGGTAACCATATTCTTAACGTAGTCAGCGTGACCCGGACAGTCAACGTGCGCATAGTGACGTAAAGCGGTTTGATATTCAACGTGTGAAGTATTAATTGTAATACCACGTTCTTTTTCTTCAGGAGCATTATCGATTGAATCGAATGAACGCAACTCAGAAAGTCCTTTTTTTGCTAATACAGTAGTAATAGCAGCGGTCAGCGTAGTTTTACCGTGGTCAACGTGACCAATGGTACCTACGTTTACGTGAGGTTTCGACCTGTCAAATTTTTCTTTTGCCATAACTCAAAGATTATTTTTTAGATTTTAAATGATATATGTTTTATAAAAGCTTTATACTTAGAGCTGTTGATGGGACTTGAACCCGCGACCTCTTCCTTACCAAGGAAGTGCTCTACCCCTGAGCTACAACAGCAAAAGAGCGGAAGACGGGACTCAAACCCGCGACCCTCAGCTTGGAAGGCTAATGCTCTATCAACTGAGCTACTTCCGCAAAAATCCACAACTGCACTTTCACTCAGTTGATAGAGCATCTTATTGTCTATCTTTTGGCAACTGAGCTACTTCGGCAAAAATCCACAAATCAAAAAACTGAGAACCACTTTTAATTTGTGATTCTTAATTTTTAATTGTTTCGTGGGCAGTGAAGGATTCGAACCTCCGAAGTCGAAAGACAGCTGAGTTACAGTCAGCCCCAGTTGGCCACTTTGGTAACTGCCCATTTCATCTATATAAAAAGCACTCTTTACCCTACTTGTGAGAAATCTTCACTCCCCTGAGCCTCTTGTCGGATTCGAACCAACGACCCCGAGATTACAAATCACGTGCTCTGGCCAACTGAGCTAAAGAGGCAATGTGTTAATAATTAGCGATTTTAATCGAATAAAAAGCCGTTTAAACACTCCTATTTAAACGGCTTGCAAATGTACGAAATTATTTTGGATTACAAAACAATTCCCTCAATATTTTATTTTTTACTGAGTTTTTCCTTGAATTTTACGATTTGCTTCTCGAGTGCCTCAACCGATAAATCGACAGCTTCTTCAAAAGTATCACAAACCTTCGATGCGAAAAACTCGGCTGACGGAACGGATATTTTAATCTCGGCCTCCTTATTGGTTGCCGTCTCGGGCTTAACTACCTTTAAATAAACCTCCACATTCAAAATCTCATCAAACAAACGGGTCAGTTTTTTCGTTTTCTTTTCAACATACAACTCCAACGCTTTGGTTGCATCAAAATTAATCGACTGAACTCTGAGTTTCATAACTACCTCCTTCTTTATTTGGCTCTGGGATGAGCCCGTTTATATATATTGTATAGCTCTCCAAAACCGGTATGGGTATACACCTGCGTTGCCGCAAGCGAACTGTGGCCCAACAATTCTTTTACTGCATTTATGTCTGCTCCGCCATCCAGCAGACCGGTGGCAAAACTGTGACGCATAACATGGGGACTGATTTTAGGAAGGGAACTGACCTGCGACATCATGTTGTGTACAATATTATATACAAGCTTCGGATACATTTTTTCTCCGGACGGTCTTACAAATAAATTCTGTGCTGCGGCTGCAACATAATCGTCTCTTTTATGTATGTAATCTGCAATTTTCGCACACAACCCTTGATCCAGCGGAATGATGCGTTGTTTGTTACGCTTGCCTGTCACCTTCATCTCCCCGTTAACCAAATCAACATCCTGATCGCGGATGCCAATCAACTCCGACAACCTGACTCCAGTCATGTAAAAAACCTCCAGTATCAACAAATCTCTCATACGCACAAAATCGTCAACAGGAACAAAAGGGTTATCAATAATCTGACTCACTTCTCTTTGTTTGAAAAACACCGGAAGCGGCTTTTTTGTTTTGGGAAGCACAATTTTTAACGTTGGATTTGCCGTAACAAGACCATGCCTGAGCATGTATTTCCAGCAGGATTTAAGCGAAGATATTTTACGGGATATGCTGCGCGCGGATATTCCCTGCTGCATCAACTCCATGATCCATTGCTGAATATTCGATGGAATAACATTTTCAGGATTGAAGTGCTGGTCTTCAACTCCCAAAAACAAAAGAAACTGGTTCAGATCGTTTTTATATGACAAAACAGTATGAGAGGAATAATTCTTCTCATACTGTAAATATTGCAGAAAACCGTTAATCATAACCTCGTTCCAATTCTGCAACGAAAATAGAATAAATTAATCAGAAATACAAATTATCCGAAGATAATTCAACCTGCTTTTTTATTCTTGTCCGAGCTGCATTTTTTGTACGTAAACCGCGTGCATTTTTTGCTCACGCTTTACCACAGAAGGTTTATCGAAACACTGACGACGACGGAGTTCTTTTACAACACCTGTTTTTTCAAATTTACGTTTGAATTTTTTCAACGCTCTTTCAATGTTTTCGCCTTCTTTAACAGGAACTACGATCATAATTATTAACTGTTTATATGTATTAATTCGTTATTTTGAAATTCGGACTGCAAAGATAGAGAAGTTTTTTTAATCAACAAAAGAATCAGATGTTTTTTTTACCTGATAGATGTTTTTTATCTTTGCATTTTAAAATGCAACAATGAAATTATACTGGCAACTATTCATTACCTTCTTTAGAATCGGTTTTTTCACCATCGGAGGTGGCTATGCCATGATTCCGCTGATTGAGAAAGAGGTTGTAGACAGAAGGAAGTGGATTGTGGCGAGGGAATTTATCGACATGCTCGCGATGGCTCAGTCGGCCCCCGGCGTGATGGCAATCAACACCTCCATTTTCGTGGGCTATAAATTAAAAGGTACAAAAGGGAGTATAGCCGCCGCTGTCGGATGTGCTTTGCCTTCTTTTATTATTATTGTGCTGATTGCCACTTTTTTTGTTGATATGCGTGAAAACCCGACCGTCAACCGCATTTTCAAGGGAATCCGTCCGGCCGCGGTTGCGCTTATTGCAGCGCCTTTGTGGAGAATGGCTAAATCAGCCAATATAAATTACAAAACAATCCTTATACCGATTGCTGTAATCGTACTTATCTGGATCGTGAAGGTGCCGCCTGCCTATGTGGTGGGACTGTCGATTTTAGGAGGGTTGGCGTATGGGACGTTAAAAAAATAAACATGATCAATTACAATCAAATTCCTTCTCCTTGCTTTGTGCTGGATGAGGTGAAATTTCGCAACAACCTGGAGCTGATTCGCTCGGTTAAAGATCAGGCTGGTATAGAAATCATCCTGGCTTTCAAAGCGTTTGCCATGTGGAGTGCATTTCCCATTGTTCGGGAGTATATCCCCTGCTCTACTGCCAGTTCTTTGGCTGAGGCCCGGTTGGCTTTCGAAGAAATGGGAAGTCCGGCACATACCTATGCTCCTGCTTATTCAGATAAAGAGTTTGATGAGATCATGCAGTACAGCAGTCACATCACATTCAACTCACTCGCTCAGTTTGATAAGTTTTATCCCCGCACACAATTTTACAATATATCATGCGGACTACGCATCAATCCT
Organism: Bacteroidota bacterium; assembly: GCA_022708505.1. Taxonomy (GTDB): domain Bacteria; phylum Bacteroidota; class Bacteroidia; order Bacteroidales; family Paludibacteraceae; genus Paludibacter. The sequence goes on along the minus strand of JAKIYP010000056.1, from coordinate 915 downwards.
GAATTTTCAGATGTAGGGACAGATTTGTACAATCCCTGCTCGCCCGGTTCAAGATTAGGAATCATCGCTGAAAAGCTGGGAAATAAATTACCCACAGGTGTGGAAGGCTTGCACTTTCACACCCTCTGCGAAAGCAATTCCTTCGATTTGGAAAGAACCTTACTGGTTGTTGAACAGAAATTCGGTCACCTGTTCAGTCAGATTAAATGGCTGAACATGGGCGGCGGTCACCTGATGACCCGCGAGGGATACAACACCGAACACCTGATACAGGTTTTAAAGGCTTTCAAAGCAAAACATCCGCATCTGCAACTTATTCTGGAGCCCGGTAGCGCTTTTGCCTGGAAAACAGGTGATTTGGTGGCTACTGTGTTGGATATTGTTGAAAACAAGGGAGTCAAAACGGCCATGCTGGATGTCTCTTTCTCCTGCCACATGCCCGACTGCCTCGAAATGCCTTATAAACCGGCCATCGTGGGAGCCACCGATGCTGTTGCCGGCAAACCGACCTATCGCATGGGCGGCAACAGTTGTCTGGCCGGCGACTTTTATGGAGACTGGTCATTCGAGCAACCCTTGCAAGCCGGCGACCGCATCATCTTCGAAGACATGATTCATTATACCATGGTTAAAACTACTATGTTTAATGGTGTAAGTCACCCCTCGATTGGCATCTGGACAAAAGATAATGAGTTCAGACTGGTCAGGGAGTTTGGGTATGAGGATTATAAGGGGAGATTAAGCTGAATCATCCAGATTTTTCCGTCATTCATCATTTTTAATTGTGTAATAAAATTTGCACCATTTACCTTTGCACCACTAACATTAAAACATCACATTATGATCATCACATCAACTGAAACCATTCCCAACAAAGAAATTGAACAAATATTGGGTATAGCCCGTGGTAGCACC
>JAKIYP010000137.1 GCA_022708505.1 Bacteroidota bacterium | reverse complement strand
GGCCACCTTCATCATAACCCACGTATCCCGGCGGTGAACCGATCAGTCTCGTTACCGAGAATTTTTCCTGATATTCGCTCATATCGATACGTGTCATCATATTTTCGTCATCGAACAGGTATTCGGCTAATGCTTTGGCTAACTCAGTCTTACCAACACCAGTTGTCCCCAGGAAGATAAAAGAGCCAATCGGTCGTTTCGGGTCCTGCAGACCGGCGCGACTTCTTCTCACTGCATCAGCCACAGCCACGATGGCTTCCTCCTGGCCTATTACACGCAGGTGCAGCTCATCTTCGAGGTGCAGTAGTTTGTCCCGCTCACTTTGCATCATTTTATTTACAGGTATGCCTGTCCAACGACTCACCACATCGGCTATATCTTCCGAATCGACTTCTTCTTTAATCAATGCATTTGTTCCTTGTAAATTCGCTAATTTGGCCTGATAATCTGCTATGTTGTTTTCGAGATTTTTGATTTTTCCGTAACGAATTTCAGCTACTTTTCCATAATCACCTTCACGCTCAGCTTTGTCGGCTTCAAACTTCATTTGTTCGATTTCAATTTTTGCCTGTTGGATTTTATCGATCAGTTTTTTTTCGGCCGACCATTTTTCATGCATGACCTGACTTTCAGCTTTCAGTTTACTGATTTCTTCCTTGAGTTGAGCCAGCTTTTTTGTGTCATTTTCCCTTTTGATGGCTTCGCGCTCAATTTCTAACTGTTTGATATTCCTTTCGATAACATCCAGCTCTTCTGGAACGGAATCTACTTCCAACCTGAGTTTGGCTGCAGCCTCATCCATCAGGTCGATAGCTTTGTCGGGCAAAAAACGATCGGTAATATAGCGGTTCGAAAGTTCGACAGCTGCGATGATAGCGTCATCCTTGATTCTCACTTTGTGGTGATTTTCATAACGCTCCTTCAGTCCACGCAAGATTGAAATGGTGCTTTGTACATCGGGCTCATCTACCATCACAATTTGGAACCGACGTTCCAGCGCCTTGTCTTTTTCGAAATACTTCTGATACTCGTTCAGTGTGGTTGCACCGATAGCACGCAATTCACCTCTTGCCAATGCTGGTTTTAGAATGTTGGCAGCATCCATGGCTCCGTCGCTTTTTCCTGCCCCCACGAGTGTATGTATCTCATCAATAAAAAGAATGATTTCTCCATCGGCCTGAATCACTTCATTAACTACCGATTTCAATCTTTCCTCAAATTCACCTTTGTACATCGCTCCAGCAATCAACGCGCCCATATCGAGTGAAAACAGCTGTTTACTCTTTAGATTTTCCGGTACATCGCCCCGGATAATCCGATGGGCAAGTCCTTCTGCAATTGCGGTTTTTCCGGTACCCGGTTCACCGATTAAAATCGGATTATTTTTGGTGCGGCGGCTCAGTATCTGGAGTACGCGACGAATCTCATCGTCGCGACCAATTACGGGGTCAAGTTTACCAGCTTTCGCCCGTTCGTTTAAATTAATGGCATATTTGGTTAATGCCTTTTCGTTCTGATTGTTGTTTGTTGCATTCATAGTTTGTTGTTTAATTTTGTCTGTTTTCTATCAAAATATCAGCCATTACGCTTTTCCTGCCGATTTGACGTATTTAAATTCAATTTTCATAAAAAAACAGGACAAAATTTCATGGATGTTATTGGCTTAAAATCATAGGAATTTAATAAATATTTAGTAAATTTGCAGCCGTTTGAAAATAACATCAATTTAAAATTATGTCAGAAAAAAAATTAAACTTATTAGCTGATTTTCCTCCTGTTTCAACCCGGGAATGGATGGATAAAGTTACAGCTGATTTAAAAGGCGCTGATTTCGAAAAAAAGCTCGTATGGAAGACCAACGAAGGATTTAAGGTAATGCCGTTTTATCGTGCTGAAGACATTCAAAACTATAAAACAACAGATGCTGTACCCGGTAAGTTTCCTTATGTACGAGGCACTAAGGCTGACAATGACTGGTTCGTTCGTCAGGACATCGAAGTGAAAGACGCTAAATCAGCCAATAAAAAAGCATTGGATTTATTGAACAGAGGTGTTAACTCGCTCGGGTTTACTATCAACAAAGAAGATCTTTCTGCTGATTTTATTGCAACATTGCTCGACGGAATCGCGGCTAACTGCGTAGAGTTGAATTTCAAAACCTGTTCGAAAAGGACAGTTGACCTTGTAAATCTGCTAGTTGATTATTTTACGGCGAAAGGGTATAATGCTCCTGAATTACAGGGCTCGGTTAATTTCGATCCTATTAACAGCATGTTGCTACGAGGTAAAAAATTTACTGCTGATGAAATGGCTGTGATGGTGGAAGCTGCTGCTTTGACTGCTGCGAAATTACCATTTTATCGGGTTATCAATGTAAATGCTCTCAGCTTGAGTAATGCTGGTGCTTATGCGGCACAAGAACTGGGATACGCATTGGCCTGGGGTAATCAGTATCTGTCGATGATGGTTGAAAAAGGTGTTGATACACAATTAGCCGCTAAAAAAATTAAATTCAACTTCGGTGTGGGTAGTAACTATTTCATGGAAATAGCTAAGTTCCGTGCGGCTAAATGGTTGTGGGCGCTGATTGTGGAAGCTTACAAACCAGCTTGCAGAAGGACTGAATGCACTGAAACAGTAGAAGGAATTTGTTACTGTGCCATGAAAATGCGTTTGCATGCGGAAACAAGTTCTTTCAACAAAACAATTTTCGACCCTAATGTCAATATGTTACGTACACAGACCGAAGCGATGAGCGCTTCGTTGGGAGGTGTACACTCGCTGACTGTATCGCCTTTTGATGCTGTGTATAAAAAACCGGATGAATTTTCTGAAAGAATTGCCCGTAATCAGCAATTGTTGTT
>JAKIYP010000136.1 GCA_022708505.1 Bacteroidota bacterium | reverse complement strand
TTAGCTATTAGCTATTCGCTATTAGCTAAAAATTATACCCTACGTTATATTAGGTCTCGGGTACTTCCTCCTCCAGCTTTCCAATTTTAACTGAACCACACCCAAAAATGCTTCGCCGAAAATACCACCACTCATTTTTGAAGTACCCAATTCCCTGTTGATGAAGATGATGGGCACTTCCACCAGTTTAAATCCACATTTATAGGCTGTAAATTTCATTTCTATCTGAAAAGCATATCCTTTGAACCTAATCTTATCCAACTCAATGGTTTCGAGCACTTGTCTTTTATAGCATTTGAATCCTGCTGTGGTATCCGCTATTTTCATACCCAGGACAAAGCGCACGTATTTGGATGCAAAGTACGACATCAACACCCTGCCAATGGGCCAGTTAACCACATTGACACCGCTCACGTAACGCGAACCGATGGCTACATCAGCGCCACCTTCGTTACAGGCCTTATACAATTTTACCAAGTCATTCGGATTGTGCGAAAAATCAGCATCCATCTCGAAAATATAGTCGTATTTTCGTTCCAGCGCCCATTTGAACCCGGCAATATAGGCCGTGCCCAATCCCAGCTTGCCTTTTCTTTCGAGTATATGTAACCGGTCCGGGAACTCTTTTTGTAACTGTTTTACAATGTTGGCGGTCCCATCCGGAGAGCCGTCATCAATAATCAACAATTCAAATACAACTTCCAGGGCAAATACAGCCCGGATAATATTTTCAATATTTTCCTTTTCGTTGTAAGTAGGGATAATGACAAGATTGAGGGACATAAGTCTAAATTTTATTTTTAACCACAAAAGACACAAAAGAAAAACAAAGTAATCGCAAAAGAAAATATTATTTCCATTAAATTATTGTTCAATATAATATTTTGTCTGCAGTTTGTGGGCGCAAGCATTGCGCCCCTACGTTTTCCGCTTTCCGCTTTCCGTTATTCACTATTCACTAACAAACTATCATTCAAAAACATATAACTCCGTCGGAGCGAATCTTTCCAGAATAATCAACTTCAAGTCCTTTCCAACCCGGATATTTTTCTTCTCCAAATAGCTTTTCACTGTAGTAAACGCAACATCCGGATGATTATTTTCCTTACTCAAATGACAAAGAAAAACCGCTTCTAAGTGATCCTGATAGTTTTCTGCCAGAAACTCACCTGTTTGATTGTTACTCAGGTGACCGGTATTGGATCTGATTCTTCGTTTTAAATCGGCCGGATAAGGTCCGGTTGATAGCATGCTTTCATCGTAGTTGGCTTCAAAAACCATGTAATGTGCACTTCTCAGGTGCTGAGAGGCTTCTTCACAAACATAGCCCTGATCCGTGGCAAAAGTGAACCTCTTACCCTGGTATTCAACCGTATAACCTACGCTGTCTGTCGCATCATGTGAAACCTGAAAGGCAGTAATATTAAAGCCGGCAATTTCGATGGTTTCATTTTTTTCGATGAATCTCCTGCTACCGTTCAACTTCTCGGTCACACAATAACTATTGTTGATTCCTTCGTGAATCTTGCGGGTGGTATAAACAGGCACATGGTGAATTTCACCCAACGAACCAACTGCTCTGATATGATCGGCATGGTCATGTGTCACAAATACGCCCCAGATATGCTGAAAATCAAGTCCCAGCGCCCTGAGATTTCTTCTGATTGTCCTCACCCCTATTCCTGCATCAATCAAAATTCCGCAAGATGCATTGCCGATATAATAGCAATTTCCACTGCTGCCACTTGCAAAACTCTGAAAACGCAATCTATCCATAAAATGCTGTTTAAACTTTTTTAATTCTTGCAAAGGTAGAATTAATAAACTAAATTATTGTAATTTTGCGTGACTTAATTACAAAAAATATCTTAATATACCGATGGTAATCCTGCATATTGAAACTTCCACCCATGTCTGTTCAGTCGCGTTGAGCGAACAGGAAAAATGTAACTTTCAACTGTCGAATTATGATGGCATGAATCACGCTGCCATGCTGAGTTTGTTCATTCAGGATGCACTGGATTTTTTAAAGGAATCAGGCAAAAAATTAGATGCAGTTGCTGTGAGTAGCGGTCCGGGCTCATATACAGGCCTACGCATCGGCGTGTCCACGGCAAAGGGCTTGTGTTACGGACTCGACATTCCACTTATCAGCATCAGCACGCTGGAAATCATGGCAATCGCGGCAATGCAAAAGCACGCCCCAAATAAGCATGATTTGTTTGTCCCGATGATTGACGCCCGCAGAATGGAGGTGTATGATGTCATTTTTGATTCAAACCGGAAAATCATCAGAGACACAGCGGCCAGCATCATCAATGAAAACAGTTATGCAGAATTGTTAGAAAAAAGTCAGGTTTTTTTCTTCGGAAACGGAGCCGCCAAATGCAAACAAGTTATTACTTCTCCCCATGCGATTTTTATCGACGACATACATCCATTGGCTGAAAATATGATTGAGCCAGCCCTGAAAAAATATCAGCAAGGGCAATTCGAAGATGTGGCGTATTTTGAGCCGTTTTATCTGAAGGAGTTTCAGACAACGACACCGAAGAAAGCGTAGGGATGCAACGCTTGCGCTCCTTAATTTTTCCGTTTCTCAATTTCACACTCAATATCAATTACCACAGGGTTTTATTATATTTTCATTTTTCAGCTTAATCTTGTTCAGTTGTCTTATAACATGACCGGTAATAGTATTGTAAGCCCCCGATAAACTACACTAAACATTCAAACTTTTCTGCTGGAGTTTGACAAACTCCAGTTCAAAAACACCATAAATTGTTAGCTTATTATTAGCGTATCGTTAGACTTTGGCAAAACTCCAGTTATTGGGAAGCAGTTCCTTTAAGTCCGTTTCGGAACCGGATTGCTGCAAATAGGGCATTTTGTTTAGCACATCGATTAACCACTCTCGTGGGTTCACC
>JAKIYP010000135.1 GCA_022708505.1 Bacteroidota bacterium | reverse complement strand
TTAATCAGATGTATTATATTTTTTATGCTTTGATCTGGACCGTCTCCTGGCTCCCGATGCGGGTGTTGTATGTATTCTCCGACCTGATGTTCCCGCTTGTTTACCATGTTGCCCGTTACAGGAGAAAAGTGGTGCGATGCAATTTGGTAAATGCATTTCCTGATTATTCGTCCAGACAAATAGCAGAAACAGAGAAAAAATTCTATCATTTTTTTTGTGACCTGATGGTAGAAATCATCCGGCAATTTCATGCTCCCAAGAAAGAGATGAAGAAACGTATGAATTTTGAAAATCTGGATTTGCTGATTAGGCATGCGGAAGAAGGGAAAAGCGTGATGATTATGATGGGGCATTATTGTAACTGGGAATGGAATGTTGTGTTCTCGTTATTTATGCCCGGATGGATTCAATCCAGTCCGATTTATCAACGCCTGAAAAATAAACGGTTCGATCGTCTGATGCTCCGGTTGAGAAGTCGTTACGGGGCTATTAATATAGAAAGAAATAATCTGATCAGAAGCATTCTCGAAATGAAGGAGAAAGGTGTTACGGGTGTTTTTGGTATGATTGCCGATCAGAGCCCGAAAGCCAGACACATCCGTTACAGAATGCAGTTTCTGAATCAGGATACTCCGGTATTTCTCGGGACGGAACAATTAGCCAGAAAATATGGTTATCCGGTTTACTATCTCGATGTTAAAAGAGTAAAGAGAGGATATTATCATGGTACTTTTCTGCCTATAACGACTGATCCGGCAGCTACAGAGGAACATGAAATAACAACCAGGTTCATGCAGATGCTGGAACAAAGTATTCAGGAACGGCCGGAGTTTTGGCTTTGGTCACATAATCGTTGGAAACACAGTAAAAAAGCAGCAGTTTGAAAACCGCAATTGTCATATTGAACTGGAACGGAGCGCATTACCTTCAGCAGTTTCTTCCGGTATTGAGAGAATATACCATTTCGTCTGATGTGGATATTTATGTGGCGGATAATGGTTCGACGGATAATTCTCTTTTGATATTGGGCAAGTATTTCCAGGAAGTCAAGATTCTGTTACTCAATCGCAATTACGGCTTTGCTGAAGGTTATAATCGCGCTTTGGCTCAGATAGAGGCAGATTACTATGTCATTCTGAATTCTGATGTTGAGGTTACGCCGGGGTGGCTGGAACCTTTGCTGGGATATCTGCAACAACATCCCGATGTGGCTGCCTGTCAGCCGAAAATATTATCGTACCACAAGCGTACTCATTTCGAACATGCCGGAGCTGCCGGAGGTTTTATCGATATGCTGGGTTATCCTTTTTGTCGTGGTCGTGTTTTGGCGGTGACAGAAGAAGATCGCGGACAATATGACGAAGTGTGTGATGTGTTCTGGGCAACCGGAGCTTGTCTGGTAATCCGGGCTGAAGTGTTTGAGAAAGAAGGTGGTTTCGACGATGATTTTTTTGCTCACATGGAAGAGATTGATTTGTGCTGGCGACTGAAAAGCCGGGGATACCGGATTGTTTGCGTTCCTCAAAGCAAAGTGTATCATGTGGGAGGTGGAACATTACACGTTGAACATCCCCGGAAAACCTATCTGAATTTTAGGAATAACCTGTTGTTATTATATAAGAATCTTCCTCAGAAGCAACTGTTTCCGGTGCTCTTCCTGCGATTTTTTATGGACTACTTAGCTGCTTTTCAGTTTTTTGTTACCGGAAAACCGCAAAACGCCAAAGCTGTTTTCAAAGCAAGAGTAGATTTCCGCAAAATGTTATCCTCATTTAAAAGCAAGCGCAAAGAGAATTTGCAGAAAACCACCCAAATACACGTTCCAGAAATTGCAAGGAAAAGCGTGATTTTGAATTATTATTTGTTGGGGAGGAAAACGTATAAAGCGAATAGCGAATAACTAATAGTGAATAATGCGAATCAGGAGTTGAAAATTAGATCCCTCACTTCCGTTCGGGATGACAAATTATGCATTATTAATATTATCCGTCGTCCAAAGTCTCCAAAAACCATCCTGTTTTTGCCACGATGGGTGCAAAGTTTCTCGAACCGTCGTCGTAAAGAATCTAATCATACAGTGAAAGATAGTGCGACGGTATTTGACCTTACGGAATCCTTGTCATCCCGAGCGGAAGTGAGGGATCTAAGGGAGGAGCGTAATAAAAAAGCACGACCTGCATCTCTATGTTGTATCCTACTCCTGATTCGCATTATTCGCTATTCGCTTTCCGTTTATTGCTCTTCTCCTCCGCCGACTTCTCATACATTCTCGAAGTGAGGTTGTTATCAAGGCAATATTCTGTAATCACGTCCAAGAATTTTTTGCCGTATCTGTCGACCTTGGTTTTTCCGAAGCCGTGAATCTGAAGTAGTTCTTTTTCTGATAAGGGTAGGTAGTCGGCCATTTCCCTTATGGTTTTGCTACCTGCAACCAGATAGATGGGGGTATCATCGGGTTCGCAAATTTTATTGCGTAGTTCCAGCAACTTGAAATAGAGTTGCGGGTGACGGGTCTGGAAGTTTTTGGCCGTCCCCGTTTTAGAATAAGCATTGATACTGAAATCAGGCACTGTGAACTTGTTTTTTAATGCAAAATAGTTTTCTGCTGAAAAAGGATGTTGCAGGTTCTTCATGATATAATAATGCTGCGCTAAAGAACCAAACAAGCTTTTGATACCCTCATTGAATGTTTGTGCATTCTCCCTGTTGTCGGTTGTTGCCGGCGATTGCTTCAGTGTTTCGTTTAGTTTTCTGATTTTGTCCATGAAGAAAGTGGTGCCTGCTTCGATACGTTCCGACAGAAAATCTTCATCAACATTGTATTGCGTGAAAATTCGTTCGATCTGGATGCTGAACCGGGAACCGACTTCTTCCAGTTCTTCCAGTTGACCGGCTATATTTTTCAGATATTCCGGTGTTTCCTCGTTGAAAGATGCTTTAACTTCTTCTACCGATCTTATGAAGCGTCCGAACTGGTTTCCCAGACTGCCGAAATTAAACA